>CALAED010000141.1 GCA_937891035.1 uncultured Thermomonosporaceae bacterium
GGCGTTCACTCTCATCACGCTTGCGGAACTCGGCGTCGATCGTACACAGGAGAAGATCGTCGCCGCCTACGACTGGCTGGCGTCGAACTTCGACCCGTCGACGATCGATGATTCGCAGGCGCGCGTCGAGAGCTACTATGTCACGCGCGTCGTTGACGGCAGGCCTGTCAACCTGCACACGATCCTCCTGCACTACGGCATGCCGATCGCTCTTTCCGCACTGCTGCGCCACCCCGGCAGCCCACCGACCGAACTCGTCTGCGCGGGCTTCGAAACGATCATCAACACCCAGCTCGATGGCGGGTATTGGCCGAACATCCAGGGCGGGGACAGCCCCTCGATCTGGGCCCTCTGGCCCTTCGTCCAGGCGCTCATCGACCTTCGCTGCCTACCGCTGATACGTGCGGCGGACCAGCTCACCTTTTTGCCGGCTGTGGTCGTGATAAAGCGGCAGGAGGCACACGGACGCCCCCTCTCCGCCTTGCTGCGCACCCAGCGATGGTTCACCATCACACGCTTCTTCGGTCGATTCTGGGCATCCATGCTGCTCGTTCTCAGCGCACTGACCGGACTGGTGCTGATCGGCATCGGTCATTTTGATTGGAAGGACTATGTCCTCGGTCTCATAGTTCCCATCGGCCTGCTTATCCTCCAGGAAGCACAGAAGCGGCGAAAGCCGCCGACATCGGCTCCGCGCATCTAGCTGGCACGTCGAGAGTGGACCTACTTTTCAAAATTGCGGTCTGGCGCCGGCCCTGTAACGATCCATCATCTTTGCGTGGCAATTCTGGGCCAAGAGCTGGACAACACACGGACCAAGGTGTGGCATTACAGTGCACGCCATCCGCCGAATGAATGGAGATCGCCGTGAGCGAGGAGCAAGATCGCGCTTTTCAGGCACTGCCTACCCCGCAATCATGCCGAGTGATCGACTTTAACACCGCGCAAGTGCTTACGTTACGATCAGCGCCGCCGCAGTACGTTTTGATCGTCAGTGGGGAAATGCCATACCTCAACATGGAGGTCTCCCTGGTCCCGCTGGTGTACATCCAACAACCCGACTACTGGGGCATCGAAGTCGTCGGCTGCCTACCCGAGATCGGACTGCCGGCCACAGCACCCTATGTCGTACGTCTCGAGCTTGCCGGCACCATGGGCACCCAGGGAATCGAAGTCCTCGGCGCCAACAGGTCAGAAAAAATCGACATCCCCAGCTATCCCGCCAAAGCGCAGGGCTCTTTTACGTTCTCCATCACAGAGGCTGACAGCGGACAAACCATCGCCGAAGCGACCCTGACCTGCCCGCCCGACGGTGAGGATGGCGGCTCCCACCCCAATCCGACTGCCGCCTGCGGCCAACTCACCGAGGCCGACGGCTGGATCGAGCGCATCCCGGAAGCCCCCGGGCCCTGCACCAAAGAGCATCTCCCGGTCATCGTGAGCGCCACCGTCACTTGGACTGGAGAACCACGGCATTACAAGCAGGAATTCTCCAACAGATGCGTGGCCGTCCGCGCCACCGGCGGTGTGATCTTCGAGTTCTAGTCTGCGGCCAACGCTGTGCCCGGGGCTGGACGACCGAGCCGGTCGCGGCGCGCGGTCCGCGCGCCGCGCCGGCCGGCTCTGGGAGCCTTAACGAAGGGCCCGGAGAACCGGGCATCCTCAGCTCCGCTTCGCCCGACCGGAGAGGGTGCCGGATGTCAGCCGACACGACGTACGAGGTCATCGCCGTCCGGTACGGCACGCGTACCGCCTCGAAGGCGGAGGTCTACCTCAACTACTCGACCTACGGCGAGCCCGATGAGCCGCTGAGGATGGACTACTACTGCTGGGTGGCGCGCAACGCGACGCGTACGGTCGTGATCGACACCGGTTTCGGTCCCGTAGGCGGCGCCCGCCGCCGGCGCACCACGCTCGTTCCCCCGGTCGCCGCGCTGGCGCGGCTCGGGGTCGACGCCGCGAACGTCCGGCAGGTCATCGTGACGCACGCGCACTACGACCACATCGGCAACCTGGCGGCCTTCCCCGCCGCCGAGGTGATCATCGCGCGCCGGGAGTTCGATTTCTGGACCGGCCCGTACGCGCGGCGCCAGCAGTTCGCCTGGTCCACGGAGGCCGCGGAGCTCGCTTACCTGAGCGACATCGACCGGCAGGGCCGGCTCACCGCCGTGGCGGACGCCGCGTACCGGGTCGCACCGGGGATCGACCTGCTCACCGTCGGCGGGCACACCCCGGGGCAGGTCATCGTGCTGGTGGCCGTCGCGGGCGGCGGGCAGGCGGTGCTCGCCTCGGACGCTGTCCACTACTACGAGGAGATCGAGCGGGATCGGCCTTTCGCGTTCGTGGCCGATCTGGAGGCGATGTACCGCGGCTTCGATCTGCTCAAGGAGATCATCGGGGAGCCCGGCCGTCTCTTGGTGCCCGGCCACGATCCGGAGGTCATGGGGAGGTTCGCGCCGCTGGCCGGCGCCCCGACGGGTCTGGCGGTCCGCGTGGGGTGAGGGCGGAGTGAGGGGCGGTCCGCCGCGATACCCGCCTGAACGGCGGGACCGCGGCGGGCATCCGGCTCGCGTGGGTGTCGCTTGGACATGATTTGGAGAGTTGCGTACTTCCCGGACATTGACCTTTTGTCTCAATCGGTGAGCATGGGGCCATGACGCCTATACCACAGTGGGCGAGCAAAGCGTTGGCCGAGGTCTTCGATCCCTGCTGCCGGGAAAAGGGCATCTCCGTGATGGAGATGGGCCTGGTCAGATCGGTGGAGGTGAACGAGGGGCGCGCACGCGTCGAGCTTTTGCTCACCACCGGCTGGTGTCCCTTCGCCACCCAGATCCTCACCGACGTACGGCGGTGCATCGAGGCCCAGCCGGGGATCGAGGAGGCCGACGTAGAGGTCGTCTGGGACGAGGCCTGGACCACCGATCGGCTGGCACCGCGGGCGCGGCGGATCCTGCGTTTTTTGCCGGCCCCGGCCACGCTGCGCGACAAGGACAAGGACACCTACATCAGGGAGAACCTGTCCTGATCCCCATGTCGTGATCATCCAAGAGGAGGGGTAATGATCGACGACGCGTTCGTGTTCGACGGAGTCGCGCACGTGTTCAACTTCGAGGCCAAAAACGCCTTCGGCAAGCCCGGCGAGATGTTCTCCAACCATCTGTACGCCTTCCACAACGCGCTGACCCCGGACACCGAGACGAAACTGCCACCCGAGGAATTCCTCCGGCAATGGACCATCGAGGACATTCGCCAGATGGTTTATGAGGAATCCGACACCGACATGCTGGTGGCCATGCCGCTGCCGCTGACCGACCTTTACCGTGACGGGCTCTCACCGTGGACCGAGTGCGCCGAGCTGGCGTCGCGCGACCCCGACCGTACGGTGTTTTGGGGCAGCGTCAATCCGCTCGAGGGACGCAAGGCGCTGGACCTGATGGAGCGCCAGGTCGGCGAATTCAACGCTCGCGCGTTCAAGTTCTACAACGTGCGGTACGACTATGGATCGCCATACCCGTGGCGGATGGACGACCCGCGGGTGGCCTTCCCGGTCTTCGAAAAGGCCCAAGAGCTTGGCGTCAACCTGATCGGGGTGCACAAGGGCGTGCCGCTCGGCCCGCAACCGATCGAGCACACCCAGACCTGGGACATGGACGGCGCGGCGGCCAACTTCCCCGACCTCAACTTCGTCATTTTCCATGTCGGGTTGCCATTCTTGGACGAGACGTGCTGGCAGCTCATCCGCTACCCGAACCTCTACGCTTCGATCGCCGCGACGATGAACTTCTTGGTCCGCGCTCCCCGGATGTTCGCCGAGATCATCGGGAAGCTGCTGTTCTGGTGCGGCGAGGACAAGATCATCTACGGCTCGGAGGCGCCGATCTTCCATCCGCAATGGGCGCTTCGGGCGTTCATGGACTTCCAGATCCCGCAGGACCTCTGCGACGGCTACGGCTACCCGCAGCTCACCGACCAGGCGAAGCGCAAGATCCTCGGAGAGAACCTGCTCAGGCTGCACGGCATGGACCTCGACACGACCAAGGCCCGCCTCGGCACGTGACCACGCGCCACCGGAGAGGCCCTATCTACTGGGGCCGGTCGAATCGCCAGCGGGTGGCCGTCATGCCGTCCGGGCCGTAGCCGAAGGCACGGGTCGGCATGATCTGAAAGAAGCCGTACTCGGGCGATCCCGGGAGAGCGTCTTCGTGGGCTGAGCCGTCGCGCACCGTGAATTCCCACTGGTATTTCGCCTTGAAGGCGGCGGCCACCCGGTGCAGGCCGGCTTCGTCTCGAACCCGGATGGCGTCGCCTTCGACCACGATGTCGACGTTTTCGTCGGCGGCGGTGATGACGCAGTGGGTATTGCGGGCGAGGTTCCTGCCCTTGCGGGACCCCGGGCGGGTGGCGAAGCAGGGCGCGTCATCGACCCATACCACCAGAATCGGCATCGCGTGCGGCCGCCCGTCGGGCCGTACCGTCGACAGCCAGGCCTTCGGCGCGGACTCCAGACACGCACGCGCCTGACTCCACGGTTTCAGCGTCGTCTCGTCCGTGCTTATCGGCACGGCGTCCTCCCGGCGGAACAACAGTTCAGCGACGGGTGTCGGTGCAGGCATCACAGGTCTCCTCGTCCTCGGTCTCGTGACTCGATGTGTCGTCGTCCGCGATCAAACGGTGGTCCTTGTTGATCCACCACCTGTTTAGTTCCTTGAGGGAACTTACATAACTGTAACCATAGCCCGATAAGTTCCCTGAGGGAACCCTCTCGGGTAGGGTGAATTCATGCAGCGGACGCGGTTCGGCGACATGGCCTGCTCGATCGCCCGCACCCTCGATGTCATCGGCGAGCCATGGTCGCCGTTGATCCTGCGGGACATCTACGTCGGCATCACCCGCTTCGATCAGCTCCAGCGCGACCTGGGGATCTCGCGCAAAGTGCTCACCGAACGGCTCAAGTGGCTGGTCGACAAGGGCGTCTTGGAGCGACGGGAGTACTCGCGCCGGCCGCCGCGCCATGAGTACGCACTGACCGCCAAAGGTCTGGAGCTGTGCGACCTGCTGCTGGTCATGGTGCGCTGGGGCGACCGGTGGACGGCGGGCGAAGCCGGCCCGCCGGCGCTCTACCGGCACCATGCCTGCGGCGAGATCAGCCACGTCGTACCGCACTGCTCGGCATGCGGTCGCCCGATGCGCGCCGGCGACGTCGATGTCATACCCGGACCAGGTGCCGAGACGGAGCCGAAGCCCGAGCCGTCCGGGGCCTAGGAACGTTGCCTTACCCTCAGGATGAGAAGAAGGCGCTGCCGTGGCCGATACCGCGTCTACGCGGCCCAGGCCGTACGCCTGCTCCGCGCACACGGATCAGCGCACGACCACTGGACGGTGGAGCGCCCGACTGGCGCCGCGCCGGCCTCCCGGCCTCCCCGTCCAACAGACCGGCGCCACCACCTGACCCGGCCAAGGAGACGACTGTGAGCGCGGACGCGTCAGCATCACCAACCACAGCCACGCCGCCGCTGCCGGCCCTGGCGGGCGGTCCGATCTATCTGGACTACAACTCCACCACACCGGTGGACCCGCGGGTGGTCGACGCCATGCTGCCGTACCTGAAGACGCATTTCGGCAACCCGTCCAGCGGTCATGCCTTCTCGCACGCGCCGCGCCGGGCCCTGGCCCGGGCCCGTGAGCAGATCGCCCAACTGATCGGCGCGCGGCCGGGCGAGGTCGTGTTCACCGGGGGCGGGTCGGAGGCGAACACCCTCGCCCTGTGCGGCGCGGTGCTGGCCCGGCCGGACCCGTCGCGGGCGCATGTGATCACCCAGGTCACCGAGCATCCGGCGGTGCTGGAGACGTGCCGGGCGCTGCGGGATCGGCACGGCACGGAGGTCACCTACCTTCCCGTCGACGCCACCGGCCGCGTCGATCCGCACGATCTCGCGGCCGCGATCACCAAGCGGACCGTGCTGGTGTCGGTGATGGCCGCCAACAACGAGACGGGGGTGCTGCAGCCCATCGGCGCGCTCGCCCGCATCGCCCGCGAACGCGGCGTGCTGTTCCACACCGACGCCGCCCAGGCGGCTGGGAAGATCCCCATCGACGTGTCCGGGCTCGGCGTCGACCTGCTCACCATGGCCGGGCACAAGCTGTACGCGCCCAAGGGGATCGGCGCCTTGTATGTACGGGCCGGCACCCACATCGTCCCGGTCATCGCCGGCGGCGGGCAGGAACGCGGGCTGCGCGCCGGGACCGAGAACGTCGCCCTGGCCGCGGCGCTCGGCGCCGCCGCCGATCTCGCCGCCGCCGATCTCGCCGCCGCCGAGCTTGCCGCCCAGGAGCTTGCCCACGCCGGCGCCGACGGCGGGCCCCAGCGGCTGCGGCGGCTGCGGGACCTGCTGCACCGGCTGCTGCGCGAGCGCCTTCCCCGGGTGGACCTCAACGGCCATGACGCCGAACGGCTGCCCGGCACCCTCAACATCAGCATCGCCGGCGTGAGCGGCGACGACCTGCTCGCCGCGGTCCCCACGGTGGCGGCCGCCACCGGGTCGGCCTGCCACACGGGCCGTACCGACCCGTCGCCGGTGCTGACGGCGATGGGCCACGACCGGGACCGCGCCCTGGCGGCGCTGCGACTGAGCGTCGGCCGCTGGACCACCGACCGCGACGTCGAAACCGCCGCCGCTCAGATCGCCGAGGCGGCCCTGGCGTTGCTCGCCCGCCCGGACCGTGACGGATGAACGGCCCGGCGCCGGTGGTGATCGACGGCGGTGACCGGGCCTGCGTCCGGTTGCTGCTGGAGTTGCGTGATCGGCTTACCGCGCTGCCCACCGGGACGGTGGTGCATCTGCTCGCCACCGACCCGGCCGCGCCACTCGACCTGGCCGCCTGGTGCCATCTGACCGGTCACGTCTACCTCGGCGCCCTCCCCGCAGACCGCTATCCGCGGCCCGGCTATGCGCTGCGCGTCGCCGCCACGCCCCGTCGCACCGACGCGGCCAACCCGTGGCGACCCGGCCGCCGATGACCCACGCCGCGGTCACGCGCGGCGGCCGCGCAACCGGCCCGTCTGTTAAGACGCGAGCGAAAACCCGGGTCAAGCGGGCGACCGGACATCTAGGCTGGCGACATGGTCAGATGGGCGAAGGACGGCGGCACGGGGCGTGTCGGCACCGACGCCGAGGTCGCCTGGATCGCCGATGGCACGTCCATCGGACGGACCATCACGGCCGCCATCCCGCCCGTCTTCGAGGCCTATGCCACCGTCCTGTTGCCGTACGGAGGTGCCGGGCAGGACGAGCACGACCGGGCCATGCTCGCCCTGTTGAGCGAGCAGTCGGCCGACCAGCGGTGGTGGCTGGGATATCTCCACACCGGCGCCGATGACATCGTCTTTCCCGACGCGCCGAAGGTGACCTTGTATGCGGACTGGCCCTACGTGCTGGTCGAGGCCGGGCCGGAGCAGGCCGCCACCTGGCGCCGCGGCGGCCCCGGGTCATTTTGGCAAGGCGTCCTGCCCAACTTGATGTTCCCCGCCGACCGTTCCTGGCTGGTTTCGACGCTGTGGGACGACGACTGGACCTGCGTCGGCGGACCCGCCGGACTCGTGGAAGGCTTCCTGCGCCATCCTGCCCTGCGGGCGCGCCGGGTGGCCCTCGGCGACGACGCCACACCCCCGGGCCATCAGGCGCTGTGACGGAGCCCCGCCCCGCGATGAATCTGACGACCGCTGCCCGCTGAACCGCGGCGGCGGTGACCGCTCGCGGCGCTCGGCGAGCAGCCCGGTGAGTGCCGATCTGCGGGCCGCTGCTTAAGCTGTCAGCAACGTCGGGTTCGTCAACACCTGTCAGGCGATGATCTTGCCCCGCATGTCGTTAGCGCTGCCGCCGGGCGACGGGTGCCTCCATGGCGAACGAGATCAGCGTCGAGTACGCCTTCTCCGCCTCCCAAGGGTCGTTCATAGGAGGTCCAGCATGCGTGGACGCATCGCCGCGTGCGCGGTCACGTTCGTCTTGGCCGGCGCCACCGTCGGGTTGCCGCCGAGCCCCGGGCAGGCCGTCGAATCGGCGCGGGCGGCCGATCCGTCCGGGCCCGAGCTCACGGAGCGGGCCCGGCTGCCCGACCGCAGGTCGGTGGTCATCGGGGATCGGTTCTACTCGATGTCCACGGCCGACGGGCTCTACCCGGCCGCCGGCTGGCACATCGTCGGCGAGATGGGCGGGTTCTGGACGCCGCCGATCAAGCTGCTCGACGGCGTGTGGTTCGGCGTCGACGGGTCCTGGCTCGGCGGGCAGGTGGCGGCGGACAGCTACACCGCGGGCCACGGTTACACGCGGATCCGCTACGCTGCCGCGGACGGTCTCGGCGTCGTCCGTACGGACACGGTCCCCGACGGTATCCGCGCCGGCCTGATCGGCCTCACGTTCACCTCGCCTACGAGCCGCACCGTACGGCTTGATCTCGATGCCCGCTCCGAGCTGATGACGGCCTACCCGTGGGGGTCGACCGCGCCGGATCAGCGGACGTACAACCTCCCCGACAACGGCGCGTTCGAGAACGGCGCGCTGGTCTTTCGTGAGGAGGGCACCCCACCGGTGCCGAACGCGAGCCGGCACGACTTCGCCGCGCTCGTCGCCGCCGACCGTGCCCCGGTCGCGCACGATTTGGGCGCCGGGCATCGCGGGCCGCAGGATCCGCCGGTCATCTGTCCCGCCACCGGTACGGCCCCGGACCGCTGCGATGACTCGGAGTTCGGCAAGGGCACCGGCGGGCGGCTCTCCTACGACGTTAACGTACGGGCCGGACGCCAGACGACCGTCTGGGTCGCGGTCGCCGGCTCCGATCAGGGCACCGCGGCCGCGCGGGCGGCGCTCGACACCGCGCTGCGTGACCCGGCCCGCCTGTTCGGCCGCAAGCTCGCCGCCCGGCAGACCATCGCGGCCAACACGGTGGTCGACCTGCCCGGCGACCGGCTGCTGCAGCGCAGCATCGAGTGGAGCAAACAGAACCTCGCCGACTCCGTCCAGGAGGCGACCGGCCTGCGGCTGCGCATCACCAAGGAGGGCAGGGAGTATCCGGCGCCGGCCGGGACGCTGGCCCGGGCGCGGTGGCTGGGCGCCGGATGGCCGGACTTCCCGTGGTTGTTCGGCACGGACGGCGAGTACAGCGCCTTTCCCGCCGTGGCCGCCGGTCAGTTCGAGGCGATCGAGCACCATCTTCGGGCGCTGCGCGACGTCAGCGACATCGTCAACGAACGCAGCGGAAAGGTGGTGCACGAGGTCGTCTCCGACGGCTCGGTTTTCTTCGGCTCCAACGACTCGGCCGGCAACACCGACGAGACCGCGAAGTTCCCCAGCGCCGTCGCGCTGGTCTGGCGGTGGACCGGCGACCGATCGTTTCTGACCGAGATGTACGACTTCGCGACCCGCAACATGCGATACGTCGTCGGCACGCTGGACGCCGACGGTGATGGCTGGCCGGAGGGTCTCGGCAACGTCGAACGCACCGGCATGGGCGTGGAGAAGCTCGACAACGCCGTCTACACGATCAGGGGCCTGCGCGATCTCGCCGACCTGGCCCGGGCCAAGGGCGACGCCGCCACCGAGAGGTGGGCCGCCGACCATGCCACGTCCTTGGAGGCGTCGTTCGACCGGGTGTGGTGGTTCGGCGGCGACACCGACCAGTTCGCCGACTCGATCGACGACCCGGACACCACCGCGAACGACAACTCCAAGATCTTCCAGCGGCACTGGACCGGCGTGACCCCGATGGACGCCGAGCTCGTCCGCCCGCGCCGGCTCACCCGGCCGCTGGCGACCGACGAGCACGCCGCCGCAGCCCTGGCCAGGCGGGAACGGGACTGCTACACCGGCGCCACCGGGCTCTTCCACACCGGCACCGGTCCGACCTCGGCCGATGGCGGCAACAGGGGCCCGGCGTGCGACTCAGCGGTCTCGGCCGTGCAGAGCGAGCGCGCCACCCACTCGATCGGGAACGGGATCATGGCGGTCGCGGAGGGCAACTATGGGCGGCTGGCCCAGCAGCGCCGCTACACCACGGCGAACGCGCGCCTGCAGCTCGATCCGTCGCTGTGGGAGATGCCCGGAGGGATGCCGGAGATCGCGCCGAGCCCCGACTTCGTGCCGGCCAACATCGACCGCAAGCCGACCGACCGCTCGATGGTGCTGCAGGCCTGGGGCGCGTACGGAAACCTGTGGCCGGTGGTGCACCAGCACCTCGGCGTCAGCCCGGACCTGGGCCGCCGCCGGCTGGAGGTGGTGCCGCAGGTGCCGGCCGGGCAGTCGAGGGTGGCGGCCGCCCACATCCGGCTCGGAGCCGGCGCGATCGACGTCAGCGCGGTGGCCGGCGGCGGCACGCTGCGCACGACGGTGCGCGGCGGTCCGGCCGGCACGGAGTTGCTCATCGGCCAGGTGCTGCCCGCCGGGGCCAAGGCCGGGACGGTGACGCTCGACGGACGCCGCGTCGCCGCCACCGTACGGCGGACCGCTCGGGGCACGGAGGTCGTGACCCGCGCCGGCGCGCGCGGCGGCACCTCGGTCCTGGTCATCACCCTCCGCTGACCCCCGATTGAGCAATGAGCCGACAAGCGCCGGCGACATCGAGCCGACTTGCCTGACAATAAAACAGGCAATAGCGGTGTTAGAGATATTATGTCTGATATATAGACAGTATGTCAGGTGAAGGGCGGGTCATGGGGATGGGAACTGACTCGCGGCCGACCGGCGCGGCAGGACTCGCCAGACCGGTGGGCATCCGCGTCGCGGCCGAGATCCGTGCCCGCATTGAGGATGGCCGATGGCCGGTCGGCGTCCTCCTGCCAACCGAGGCCGAGCTGGCACGCGAGTTCGGCGTCAGCCGACCGTCGGTCCGTGAGGCCCTGAGCGCCCTGCATTTCGCCGGGTACGTGGAACCCCGGCGCCGACGTGGCACCGTGGTGCTGAGCGCATCCCCGGTGCCCGGCGGTGCACGTCACGTGGGTGCCGCGAGCTCGCTGGCCGAGGTGGCGGACTTGTTGGAAGCGCGCCTGACCCTGGAACCCGCGGTGCTCTGGCTGGCCGCGGCCGATCCCGAGCCCGCCGCGCTGGACGCGGCCCAAGAGGCCGTCGCAGGCATGGCGCTGGTGACCGATACGGAGTCCATCCCGGCAGACACCGATCATCGGCTGCATGCGTTGATCGCTGATGTATGCCGCAATCCGATGCTCCGCGACGAACTCAAGACGCTGCTCGCTCGCGCCTCCGGACCGGTGTGGCGGCGGACCCAGGCCGCGGCATGGCAAGAAAGGGCGGCGCTGCGCCGGCGATGGGCCACCGACCACGGCCAGATCGTAACCGCGCTGGAACGGGGCGACGGTGCCGCCGCGGCCGAGTTCTCGCGTCGGCACTTGCTGTCCGCGGTGGAAAATGCCGTCGGCTATAACGAGATGCCCGCCTCGCTGCGGATCAGGCTGCGCCGGATGCAGCAGACCTTCCGCGTCGAACCGGACCCATCCGCATGCTAGCGCTCGTCCTGGTCGCCATTCCGGTAGGGCTGTTCATCGGAGCTGTCGGCATCGGTGGCGTGGTGCTGCCACCCGCGTTGGCTCAGATCGGAGGGCTCGATGTCCACGCGGCAACGGGCACGAGCAGTTGGTGCTTTCTGTTCACCGGAGCCGTGGGCGCCCTGGCCTATGCGCGGCAGGCAGAGATGCCCTGGCGGTTCGCCTGCTGGCTGAGCCTGGGCGCGGCACCCGCGGCCGCTGTCGGAGCGCTGGTCAACACGGTGATCCCCGCGGCAGTTTTGTGGCTGGCGCTCGGTGCCATCACCATGGGCTCCGGCGTCCACCATCTGTTCGGACGGAACAGTCCCGCGGGCACGCTCACCCAGCTCGCTGCGAAGAGGGCGGTGGTGACCGGGGCGGGCGTGGGATTCGGCTCGGCGCTCACCGGGACGGGCGGTCCCGTACTGCTGGTCCCGGTACTGCTGGTCCTGGGCATCGCACCGCTGACGGCGGTCGCCGCGAGCCAAGCGATTCAACTGCCGCTCGGGGGGTTCGCCGCCCTCGGCTACGCGTCGGCCGGTTCCGTCCATTTCCGGCTCGGCACCCTGCTCGGCGTGATGGCCGCGGTCGGCGTGGTGCTCGGCGCGCTCATCGCGGCCCGGCTCCGACCACGGATTTTGGATCGAGCCGTCGCTTCCGCACTGGTCGCCGTGGGCCTCTTTCTGCTCGTCATGCCATTCCTCCCGATCGATCAGCAGTGATGGACCCCCGTACAAAAGGACGGCACCATGAACCGCTCCTTTGATGTCGGCGCCCGGCTGGAAGAATTTCCCCGCGAACGGCTGGCGCTCACGCCGACACCACTGGATGAGCTGACCAATCTCAGTGACCGGCTCGGCACCGGCGTCCTACTCAAGCGGGACGACCTCACCGGTCTCGCGCTGGGCGGCGACAAGCCTCGCAAGCTGGAGTACGAGATCGCCTACGGCCGGCAGCGGAACACCGACGTTCTGGTCACTTGTGGATCCATGCAGAGCAACCACGCGCGGTTGACCAGCGCGGCGGCGCGCAAGCTCGGCCTGGATTGTGCGCTGGTACTCAGCCGGGACGCCTATGACGATCTCCAGGGCAACCTTCTTACCGTGCGGCTACTGGGCGCGGACATCCGCGTGGTCGACGCCGAGGACCATTGGGATCTCGAACCACAGGCCCTCGCCCTGTGCGAGGAACTGCGCGAGAGGGGCCGCCGTCCCCACTACATTCCGATCAGCGGAACCACCCCGCACAGTTGTCTCGGGTACGTCAGGGGCGGCCTGGAGCTCGCCGAGCAGATCAACACCTCGGGACGGCATCCGGACGCCATCTACCTGCCCTTCGGCACTGGCGGGATCTTTACCGCGCTGCTGTTCACATTGCGCAACCAGGGAATCGCCTCCCCCGTCATCGGAATTAGTGTCAACCGCAGCCGGAGCGAGTGCCACGAAAACTTCACCCACTGGTGGACAGCCCTCGGCGAGCTGCTTGGGGCGGCGGCCCCGCCGCCCCAAGATTTTGAAATCCATGATGATTTCGTCGGACGTGAGTATGGCGACCCCACCGCGGCATGCCTCGATGCCATACTGCTCGTCGCACGGACGGAGGGAGTATTCCTCGACCCGGTCTACAGCGGTAAGACATTCGCCGGTTTTCTCGCCCATCACGCCGCCGGCCGCTGGACCGAACAACACCAGGTCCTCATTCTCCACTCCGGCGGCGTGCCGGCACTTTTCGCCTACCATGACGCGCTCGCACAGCATCTCGCCAAACGCGGGTAGAACACCACGCCCGCCACCCGACTCACGCCGTGACGCGACCGACCGCGAAAGCAAGGACGGCCGACAGCGTGCTGGGGGCGCGCGGACCCCAGTCATGAACGGCTAGCTGCACCGGCCCCGACGCGACCGCGCAGGTGACCGAGGCTGACGAACCGGGCCGGCCCGCAACGTCGTACGGGCCGGCCCAACGGTGTAAGGGCGTGGGCTCGATGTCGATGACGACCATCTTTTCCGACCGGTATCCGTCGAGGTCGGGGGCGTTCCAGGACTCGCCGGGGCGGATCTGATGGAACCTGAAGGTCGCGTTGGTCTCGTTCGCGCCCAGAATGCAACGAACGGGGGTGGGCGGGTCGAGCGCGTAGACCAACCGGCTGAACTCCAGCGCGAACGCGAGGCCGTGCAGCAGGAGAACGCGCTGGTGGGCTTCGCTGAGCGCCGGTACGCCGTCAACCGTGGGGTTGTCGACTGGAACCGCGTCCTCGAGGTGAAAGGAGCTGTCGGCGCATTCCCAGCCAGTGAGGTCGGTGGCCAAGGGCGACACACCGTCGCCGGTCCCGGCCGGCCCCGCGGACCACGCGGGCTCCACCGCCCCCGCCGAGCGGGCCCAGGTCAGCACATTCCCGCGCCGGACGATGCCGCGCGCGGCTCGTTCTTTGAGGCCGGCCGCCAGACCGCCGGGCGGCTGGAGGAACAGTGATCCGCTCAGTACGCCGAGCATGGCGGCCGCGGCGTCATTCATTCGCAGCGATGGCACCCGTCCATGCTCGCAGTACTGCCGCGCCCCCGGCTCCGCGGGCGCGAGCGCAGGCCCGCCTGCACCCGGAACCTTCCGGTACGTGGCGGTGTATCCAAGGATGCGAGCTCGCGCGCACTCATTCATGCGAACAAGTCGATAGTCGATAGTCGATAAGAGAGGCATCATCGACGACGCCGAGGCGATAACGCGGTCCCTTGACGGCGACCTGGACGCCTACGCGGTGCTGGTCGCCCGATACACCGTGCCCGCCCACCGGACCGCCTACCTGCTAGGCGCGGGGGACGAGGCCGACGACGTCGTCCAAGAGTCCTTGGTGAAGGCGTTTCGGCAACTGTCCCGGTTCCGGATCGGCGAGCCGTTCGCCCCGTGGCTGCTGCGCATCGTGGCCAACGAGACCAAGAACCTCAACCGG
>CALAED010000142.1 GCA_937891035.1 uncultured Thermomonosporaceae bacterium
CCGCGCCGGCCACCACGCCGGCCGCGCGCCCCCCATCGAAGACGACCCGGTCGACGACCGTATGGGCCCTGATGTCAAGGTTGGGACGCCCGCGCGCCGTCGTCAGGTAGGCCATCGCGGTCGTAACCCGGTCCACCGCGTCACGCCGGTTCGACGGGATCGGTCCTACCCCCGTGGCATCGGGGTGGTTGTGGTCCTTGGCCTCGGGGAAACCTGCCTCGATGCAGGCCTCGACGAAGGCGACCTGCCCCGGTACCAGCTCGTCGGGGCGCCAGCGGCGGATCGGGTACGGGCCGTCCTGTCCGTGGTATTCACCGCCGAAGTCAAGGTCGTCCTCCAGGCGCCGGAAGTACGGGAGCACCTCCTGCCAGGACCACCCCGGGTTCCCGGCCCGCGCCCACTCGTCGTAGTCATCGGGAATGCCGCGCAGCGCGACCGTGGCGCCAACGGCCGACGAGCCGCCCGTCACCTTGCCGCGCGGATAGCGGACCCTGCGCCCGTCGCGGATGTCGGCCTTGAACTGCCAATCGTGGTCGTGAAAGGACATCGCGTTGCCGGACCGGATGTCGCCGGGTGTCTCCTGCGGCATCGGATAGTCAGGGCCGGCCTCGAGGAGCAGCACGCGCCGCGACGCGTCCTCACTCAATCGCGCGGCGAGCACTGCGCCGGCCGACCCGGCGCCGACGATGATGTCATCGTATTGAGGCGTCATATCTGCTCCTCGCTGACCAGGACTGCGGGAAGCGCGACGCGAAACAAAGCGCACGTCGCCCCCGGGAACGCGGAGTTTCGCGTCTCTCTTTGTCGAGCGTCGCATCGGCGGGCGCGGCGGACTACTCCGGCGTTGCCCGGCGCTGTTCGCGCGCTGGGCACGGAGAAAGAAGCACCGGCGCGCGTGCGGCGACACGCTGTTCTCGACAATGCCGCGAGCTTTCAATACCGCGAGCCTTCAATACCGCGGAGCGAAGGAGAATGAGCATGTTGGAAAACCAACCGACGATGACGGATCTGGAACAAGTACCGGCCGGGGTGAACCCGATGATCCCCAACACCGCGAGGATCATGGATTATCTACTCGGCGGGACCGCGCACTTCGCGTCCGACCGCAGCATCGGCGACAACGCGTTCGTCAACTGGCCGGGCGAGACCGGTGGCATCGAGGGAGTGCGCGTCGACCTCCACGCGGCGCGCGACTCCCTTCGGCGTATCGTCGGATACCTCGCGGGCGAGTGCGGGATTCGGCAGTTCCTTGATCTGGCCAGCGGGCTGCCGACCATGGGCAACACCCACGAAGCCGCGGCCGCGGTCGCGTCGGGCTGCCGCGTCGTCTACGTCGACAACAACCCATCCGTCGCGGCCCACGGGCAGTATCTGCTCGCCGCCGACCCGGACACCGTCTTCGTCGAGGCCGACTTCCACGATCCGCAGGACATCCTCCGCAGAGCCGCCGCGACGCTCGACTTCTCCCAGCCCGTCGGGCTCATCCTGTTCGGCGTGCTCCACTTCATAGACGACGCCGCCGGGCCCCAGCGGATCCCGGACGAGTTGCTCGGCGCTGTCCCCTCCGGCAGCTATCTGGCACTCTCCCACTTCGCCAAGGACGACGCGGACACGGCGATGAACGCGATGCTCACCGAAATGGACAAGCAGACCGGTGAGTCCGTGACACGACGGACCCGCTCCGAGGTCGAGCGGTTCTTCGACGGCATGGACATCGTGCCGCCCGGGGTGGTCGAGACGGAACTGTGGCGGCCGCAGGGCCCCTCTGGACCCAAGCCGCTGCCCATGTGGTGCGGCCTCGCCCGCAAGCGTTAAGGAACGCTCATGTCGAAATGGAATGCTTTTGATGACATCGTCGTGGGGGCGGGCAGCGCCGGCGCCGTGCTGGCCGCCCGCCTGAGCGAGGACCCCGGCAGGCGGGTGCTGCTGGTCGAGGCCGGGCCGCACTATCCGGCGGCCGGGACCACCCCGGACGATCTCCTGGACGCCAACACGATGTCGCTGGTGAATCACAGCTGGGGATTCACGGCTCGGCTCACGCGGAACCGCCGCGTCATGTTTCCGCTCGCGAAGGTCACCGGCGGCTCCTCGGCAGTGGGCAACACGGTCGCGATCCGGGGCACGCCGCAGGACTATGACGAGTGGGCGAAGGAAGGCAACCCCCAGTGGTCCTGGGAGCACGTCTACCCGTTCTTCCGCGCCCTCGAGGATGATCTGGACTTCGGCGACCGCGATTTCCACGGCCGCGGCGGCCCGGTGCCCATCCGGCGATGGCGCCCCGAGGAACTGACCGCGGTACAGCAGGAGTTCCGCGACGCCTGCCTCGCCGCCGACCACCCGTGGGTCGACGACCACAACCACCCCGAGTCGACCGGCGTCGGGCCGATTCCGTCGAACCGGCGCGATCCCTTGATCCGCGTCTCAACGGCGATGTCGTACCTTTGGCCGGCCGCGGATCGTGAGAACCTCACGATCCTGCCCCGCGCCATCGTCGACCGGGTCGTGTTCGAGGGACAGCAGGCGGCGGGCGTGGTCCTGGCCGCGGATGGCGGCTCGTTCGAAACGATCCGCGGGCGGCGCGTGATCCTGGCGGCCGGAGCGATCGGCTCACCGGCCATCCTGCTTCGCTCGGGTATCGGGCCCGCAGCGGATCTGCGGGCGCTTGGCGTCTCCGTGCGGGCGGACCTGCCCGGCGTGGGCGCGCGGCTGACCGACCAGCCGCGCATCGGCGTGTTCATGACTCCCAAGCCCGGCAACGAGAACGAGGGCAAATCGACCGGCCAAATCGTGACCCGTACGAGCTCCGACCGATTCAACGACTCGTATTACGCGATGGTCAACCGCTTCGATCTCACCCACCATTTCCCCGAACTGCGGCGGGTTGCCGGGGCCAGGGCGGTGTTCGGCGTGATGGTTGTGCTCCGCCGGCAGCACTCGCGCGGCCGGGTCACCCTCGCGTCATCCAACCCGTATCTCGCTCCTGTCGTCGATCTGGGGTACCTCTCCGACGAACGCGACTACGGTCTGCTCGCCGACGGCGTCAGAGGCTGCTGGGAGTTGGCCAGCTCACCGAAGATCTTCGACAAGGGCGAGCAGCTGGTCGCGGTGGACGAGCGCGTCATGGACGACGACCAAGCTTTGCGCGGCTACATCGAAAGCGCCGTAGACAGCGCCTACAACCCCGTGGGCACGGCGCGAATGGGGCCTGCCGACGACCCGCGGGCGGTTGTCGATCAGCGCTGTGCGGTGTACGGAGCGGAGAACCTCCATGTCGTGGACGCGTCCATCATGCCCAGCATGGTCTGCGCCAACACGCACCTCACCGTTGTCATGATCGGCGAACGGGCGGCCGCGCTGTTGCGCGATCGCTGACCCCGCGCAGGGAATGTCGTGGACGCGTCGGCGCGAGGAACCAGGGACACCGCGCCGAAAATGGTCTCAGCTGGGAGTGCGGCAACAGCCTGCGGCAAAGGAACAGTGCCGCAGGCTGGCTGGGCGTCCTCCGCCGGCCATCCGGCAGCGGCTGGGGTTCCCGGGGTAAGACCAGCAAAGCACGCTGATCTGGGCGCCGCCGGTGGCGACGCCGGCGCCGCGGAGCGGCGCCGAGGACTGACAAGAAGTTCCTCAGTACATTCCGGACGCGACATTTCTGAGACGCGACATTCCGGGACGCGACATTCCGGGGACGCGCGGTTCTTCGATGACGCGCGCATAGACGCGATGGCCGGCGGCATACCGCAGATCGCCGCGCCGGCTTCCGGAGTAGACGGCGAGACGCCGCGGCTGTCTCGGCCGACCGGACACTTCGACACGGTCGTGGGCTACTGGCGCGCAGCGGCTGCCCGCGGGGGACAAATCCCCTACCGGCACCTCTCACCCGACCGGCTCACGAACCGAACGCGCGGCGTCTGATTCGCCGAAGACGCCCGTTGAGGCAGTGCCCCGTCCCGGGCCGCCCGGGACGGGGCACAGTCATACCAGCCCGCGATTACTGCTGGCCGGGCCCGACCGAGGGGCTGTTGCCGTAGGCCCCGACCCCCCACTTGCCGTCCCGCTTGGCGAGGATCCAGTTCGCGTACGCCGTCCGCTCGGGCGGGGCTTCGCTCTCGCCGGGAATCAGAACGCCGGTCTCGGTGATGACCACGGCCGTTTCGTCGTTGAGGAAACGAACGCTCAGCACCTTCTCGGACGCCCGCGTGCCCTTCAACGGCCCGTTGAACAAGAACGCCATGGCGCCGCGGATCTCCTCGCGCGACTTCATGAACGAGCCGGGCAGGGTCGCGGTGGCTTCCTCGAGATACTCGGCGACGAACAAATCCGGGTCGGCTTTGTTCCAGGCATCGTGGACGCCTTTGACGACTTCGAGGACAGCGGCCTCTTCCTGCTTCTGATCTTGAATACTCATAAATCGTAACCCCATTTCGCTCGTTTGCTGAGGATCACCGCGGTCGACCGCTCAACCAGAACCGGTCGCGGCTCCACTTATATCTCAACCGGCCTACAGTGCAGAACTCACCGCGCCCGGACTGGACTTTTCTGACACGTGGAAGGGAAGGATGTTGCGCCAGCCTTGTCTCCTTTCTTCCATGAATCAGCCGTCGACGGTCGACGGAACGGCCGTTTCCGCCAGAGTGGGCGGCCGGTGCTGGACCTGGAGAGCGCTGTGCCTCGGGTACGTCAGCGACGCCAAGGCGCCGATTGCCGAAAGCGCCGCGCACAGCCAGATCGCGTTGCTGAAGTTGGTGATGAAGATCTCAGGGGACGTGTAATTGCCGGGGTGGGCGAAGATGCTCGCGGTGAGCGCGACCCCGAAGACGCCCCCTAGCTCGCGCAGCGTCGCGCTGGTACCCGAGGCGATGCCGGTCTGGTCCGCACCCACCGAGGTCATCACCCCGTTCGCGACGGTCGGGAAGACGATGCCGATGCCCACTCCGGCGACCAGCAGCGCGGCGAAAATCCCGCTGAAGCTCACGCCGGGCTCCGAGGCCATCGCCACCCATCCGAACCCGATGGCCTGCAGGGCCATGCCCAGGGCCATGAACGGACGGTTGCCGTACTTGTCGGCCAACGGACCGACGATGGGGGCGATGAACATGGACACGCCCGTCCAGGCGAGCAGGTGCATGCCCGCCATGAGCGGGGAGTCGCCGAGCCCGTACTGAAGGAACTGGGCCATCAGGAACAGCACGCCGAACAGTGGTGCGTACATGAAGAAGTTGACCCAGCTCGCCGCATTGAAGGCCCGGTTGCGGAAGAGATCCAGGCGCACCATCGGCGCGCGCCGGCGCGTCTCGACCACCAGGAAAACCCCAACGACGATCGCTCCGACGATCAGCGAGGTGCTGACCTGCGCGCTTGCCCAACCGACGCTGCTGACCCTTACCAGGCCCCAAGCCAGAAGGAAGAAGCCGACGCAGGCCAAGGCCAACCCGTAGAGGTCCAAAGGCTGGCGGGGTCCGTAACTTTCCGTCAACCGCGACATCGTGAGCAGGGCGGCCACCAGGCCGATGGGCACGTTGAACCAGAAGATCCAGTGCCAGTCGAGCCCGGTGACGACGGCACCGCCGAAGACCGGCCCGATCGCGACCGCGAAACCCGAGACCGCGCCCCACATGCCGATGGCCGCGCCCCGCTTCTGGACCGGGAAAGCGTCGCTGATCAGCGTCAGCGAAACGGGCATGATGATGGCGGCGCCCAGCCCTTCGCCGGCACGAGCCGCGATCAGCACACCGACGTTCGGGGCGACCGCCGCCAACGCCGAGGTCCCCGCGAAGATGACGAGCCCGATCGCGTACAACCTGCGGCGCCCGAAACGGTCGGCCAGCGCGGACACCGACAACAGCAGGCAGGCGAAGGTGAGGACGTAGGCGTTGATGGTCCACTCGAGGTCACTGAGGCTCGCGTTGAAGCTTGTGCGCAGCACAGGCAGAGCGGTGGTGACGACGAGGGCGTCCAGCGCGGCCATGAAGACGCCTACCGAGCTGAGGACCAGTGTCCAGCCCTTATGGGGTGCGGCCACCCCGGTTCCGGCGGATGCCATGGTGTGCTCACTCCTTCCGGAGACCCCTGCAGGCCCGCGGTGAGGACGAATATCAGTTCTAATCTGCAACTATCTAGTTCAATTTTTCCACTACGAGCCTACAGAGCCCCCCGAACCCTCCGCAACACCGTCACGGTAAATCGAACGTCAGTACAGAATGCGAAAAAACGACTACTTGATCACGGACCTGATCAACCGCTCGTCACCGTCGAGCGTCACGCGCCCCGCGTCGATGGCGTCGTCGAGCGTCTCGTCACCATTGATCAAGGATTTCAGGGTGCCGGCATCGGTCTGGACGACCGCGTCAGCCTCATAGGCGGCGGCACGGGCAATGTTGAGTCCGGCGCTACTGAAGCGCATAGTGAAGTGATCGTCGCCAACCCGCATGTCGCAGGTGCCGGCGACGGGCGCGCCGCCGGGGAACATCATACCGGCCTGCGAACGCAGCGACAGCAGAAGCGAATCGACGGTCGACGGGGCCTGCCGGTCCCAGAAGGGTGACATCACCGCCCAGTTGCCCAGCGCGAAGAGGACGGGCTCCAGGGACCGGCCCCAGTCGGTCAGTTCATACACGGTCGTGCTCACCGGCACGCCCGCGCGGTGCCTGCGCAGCACACCGATCTCCTCGAGATCGCGAAGCCGCCTGGTCAAGATGTTCGAGCTGGCACCGCACAGGCCGGCTCGAAGGTCACTGAAGCGCTTCGGTCCGAGCATGAGCTCGCGCACCACCAGAAGCCCCCAGCGCTCTCCCACGAGATCCAGCGCATGGGAGACCGGGCAACCTTCGTTGTAGCTGCGCTTCTTGTCCATGCTGCCACCATAACTCCGTCATGTATGTCCGCCTAGGAACGATAAAGCGCGACAGCGAAGAGTCCGTACTGGTCACGGAGTCAAGCCCGGCCCATGATGGTCTTAGCGAGCCGATCCGGCTGCGGCGCCCACTATCTCGGCGAGGTAGGCGGCGGCCTTCGCGGAATCCATGAACCACTCGTCGAAGTCGTTAGGGTCGTCGAATGCCTCAATGTAGCGGTTGGCGATCGCGGTGAACTGGCTCGCGGCTCCCAGGATCTCGAGCACGTGCGGTGGCGGTGGCGACAGCATCATGTTCGTCCACTCGGTGGTGGCGCGCCCGTGCAGCGTCCAGAATCTCTCGAAGGCGCGCTCCATGAAGGCGCCGTCGAACGGCCGGTCCCCGTGGTCCAGGATGCTGTCGAGGTAGACGGCCGCTGACTTGGCGGCCATATTCGACCCCTGACCAGTGATGGGGTCGTTGGCCACGACGACGTCCCCTATGCCAAGCACCTGACCACCGGACGGCAGCGTCGCGACCGGCCGCCGGACGGTGGGGGTGAACCCGCCGCGCAGCGTCCCGCCCGGATCGGTCAACTCCAGCTTCTCGTACTGCTCGCGCGCCCATGGCACGTGCTGTTCCAGCAGGTCAACGAAACGCTCCAGGTGCTGCTTGGGAGAGGAGACGTCGCCGAACACGTCCAGTGCCCCGCCGGGTATGGCCTCGAAGAACAGGATGTGGCAGGGACCTGAGACGGTCAGCGCGGGCATCACGATCATCTCGCCCCGTTCCGGCAACAGGTGGAAGTCCACCGAGTGGTCGCCGGGGCCGGCCGGATCGGGCTGATAGCCATTGACGTAGACGACTGAAAGCATGCGCTGTGGCTCGGTGAAGGGTGACCTGGCCGCGTCGCGCTCGAATATCTCAGCCAGTTGTCCCCTGCCCGCGGCGACGACGACGAGATCGTACCCGCCCGACCACTTGTCGACGTCGGAGACAGTGGCCTTTTGGATGACCAGATCGCCACCGTTTTCTTCGAACAGTCGAAGCCAGTGCGACATCTTAACCCGCTGGTCAACGTCGGCGCCCGGCTTTTTTAGCGGGCTACCCCACTCGACGACCGGAGTGGGGCCGCCGACGCCCAGCATGAAGCGGGTGTTCGGGGTGTAGGGTGCCTTTCCGTCCCAGAAGTAGATCCCGAGGTCGCGTTCGAATCTGAGCGTGCTGTCGAACTGGAACTGCGTCGACATCACGTTGCCTTGCTCGATCTCGTCGGCCGTCCGCGCCGACACCACGGTCACGTCGTATCCGTGCCGCTGCAGCCCAAGCGCCAGATGCAACCCGGACTGCCCAGCGCCGACGATCAGTATCTTGCGCATACTGCGCCGCCCTCTCTTGCCGCGGTGAAATGTCAATTCGACCGCCGATAACCCGTCTACCGCATCTATGTCTCAGTGTCCTCACATCGAGCGCCGCAGGCTTCTCCCGTTTTGCCCACAACAGCCGGCAGGACCAATTTGAGTTTCGCCATGATGCGGCGCGCACCGGCTACGGAGTCGGAAAGAAGGTGCGGACGAATTTATCCCAGGCCCGCTCCCCGAAAAGCACGCGCTGCGGTCGTAGCAGCCGCACCGGTATACCGATGCGGTAGCGGATCCGCGGACGGCGCACGGTGATCGCCTTCTCTATAAGGGCGGCGACGTCGTTGCTGCGAAGCGACATCCGACCTCGGCCCTTCGGATGCTCGACTTCCCGATAGGCGCCATGCCAGACGACGAAACGCTCCCAGAAATCACCGTAGGGATCTTCGCCAGAACTGGGAGCGAGCCCCAAATCGCCGACGGTGGTCGGGACGAACGCGCCGAGGATCGGCGAAGGCTCGATGACCACGACCTTGATGCCGAAGCGGCGTACCTCCAGCCGGAGCGAATCGCCGATCGCCTCGAGCGCGTGTTTCGTCGCCTCATAGTAGCCGCGCCCCGGGGTCGCGAAGAGCCCGAAGATCGAGGACATGATGACGATGCGGCCCGCTCCCTGCGCCCGCATGCCCGGCAGGACCAATTGCGTCATCCGGGATAGCCCGAAGACGTTCGTCTCGAACTGCCTGCGGACCTCGTCCACCGGGGTCTGCTCGATCGTGCCGTTGAGGCTGTATGCGGCGTTGTTGATCAGCACGCCGACCGCACCGTGTTCGGCGGTGATCCGGTCGACCGCCGCGGTCATCGACTCCTCGTCGGTCACGTCGACGCGCAGGGTGGTGATGCCCTCTTCCGCCAGATCCTTGAGACCCTCCAGGCTCCGGCCGCTCGCGTAGACCGGCCATCCGGCCCGGTGCAGCCGGAGCGCCAGGGTTCTGCCGGTACCCGAGGAGAGGCCGCTCAATGACGAGACACCAGTGATCAGAACCGCGCGGGACGTTTTCATGGTCGGCCCCCGTCCGCCGTGGCGGCCGCGGCGGATGCTGTCGCGGCTGTCGCGGATGCTGTCGCGGCTGTCGCGGCTGTAGCGTCGTCCGGCAGTTCCTGCTGGGAGATGCGGCTCCTGGTCACCGTGGTGCCGAGCCCGAGGCCGTCGACCAGACGAGTGATGAAGTTGAACAGGGCCGCGCAGAAGAACGCCTCAAGCAAGTCATCTGCCGTCCAGCCGACGTTCAACGCCCGCTGCCAGTCCGCGTCGGTGATCCGATAGGCGCTGCGGCTGAGCTTGGTCAGCAGGTGCAGCAGCACCCGGTCGCGTTCGCTCACCGGGAGATCGTCGGGCGATTCCGCGGTCTCGATCGCGTCGGCTAGCTCCTTGCTGCCGCCGAAGACCTGAAGGAAGAAGTTGTGCGTGCCTACGCAGTACGGGCACTGATTCACCTTCGACGTCCAGGCGGAGATCATCTCCCTGGTCTGCCGGGGCAGCCGGCCGTGGTTGAAGACGCCGTTGTAGCCGGCCAGCATGGTCTCGAGCAGTTCGGGCCGGGAGGAGACCAGCCGGAACATGTCGGGCACGAAGTCAAGCTGGGTCACCTCCTTGGCCCGCTCGTAAAGCTCGGCCAACCGGCCCGTCGCGTCCGCCTCGTCGATCAAGGGAACGCGTACATCTGGGTTCGAATCCATCTGCCTACCTTTCTTCTCATGTGCCGACTGAAGCGCGTGCATGTTCCTCCGGCGGAGTACGGGCATCGCCTCCGCCTCGCAGCCCGGTTCCGGTCGCGGCTTCGGGCGATTCCCTCGACCACCACGAGCGCGAGCAGCGAGACGGCCGGCGCATGATCACGCCGCTCACCTAGCGCTCCGCGCGGAGCCGGCCGAGGTGGTGGTGTCGCAACCGACAGGCGGCCGAGCGTCGCCCCGACTTGCTCTGGCAAGAGATCGTGGCGCGTGGTCCGCAACCGGCCGATCTTGATAGACGACGGCTCCAGCGAACTCGGCAACGCGAACAACCGCTCGCCCGCGCTCGCCCCCCGCCGCTGTCGCCATGTCATTCCTCCCGCCGCGATGGGCGACGCAGGACGCATGAACGACGCGGCCCACCACGATCGTCGACATAAGAAATCGTGGCGTGGGGAGAGGTTGGCGACTACTCCGAGCGTGCTCTGCCGGGCGTTCGCTGAGACGTCATTCGATTCCCGGGCCAGGTCGAAGGCGGCGGGATGGTCGAAGACCGCACCGTGGCCGATGCCGCTGTCGGTCCCGACTCACCGCCGATCTTACTGCGGTCAATGATTGGGTTGCCGCATGGAAAGAATCACCAGACGCGACGGGCGCCCTCACCACCACCGCGCTATAACAAAACTGCGCATAACGCCCAGTCCACTCATTTGCCGCCGAGCCACATCACACTCCCTGAACGGCCTCCCTCGCCAGGGAAAATCTTGGTGAGTTTTCTCGCGACTTTGCTGGTCGTTCGATCAACAAAAAGTACGGTGAGCCTATGAGCATTCCCGCAGCGATGCGCGCCCTGCAGCAGACGTCACTGAACGGCCCGCAGGATCTACGCTTGATCACCAACGCGCCGGTACCGAACCCGGGCCCGGGTGAAGTCCTTATTCACGTCACCGCCGCCGGCGTCAATTACTGCGACATCTATCAGGCCGGCGGCACGTTCGCGGGCGGTCCACAGCCGCCTTACGTGGCGGGTATCGAGGGCGCCGGTGAAGTCACCGCCGTCGGCGAGGGAGTGACCGGCCTGGAGCTCGGCAGCCACGTCATCGGCGTTGGAGACGGCGCCTTCGCCGAGTACATGGTGCTGTCCGCGGCGGGGGCGGTGCCGGTGCCGACAGGATGGGCCGACGAGCAGGCGCTGGGCCTGGTCGTCAATTGGCCGACCGCGCTGGCGGCGCTCAAACCACTGGGAGGCGTCACCGCAGGTCAGACCGTTCTGATCCACGCCGCGGCCGGCGGGACCGGGCAAGCCGCGGTGAAGATGGCCAAGCACTACGGCGCGACGGTGATCGCCACGGCCTCACCGGGCAAGCACGAGGTGGTACGGACGCTGGGCGCCGACCACGTCATCGACGCCCGCGGCACCGACATCGCCTCCGAAGTCCTGCGGCTGACCGGCGGCGAGGGCGTCGATCTGGTGCTGGAGTCGGTCGGCGGCGCCACCTTCGACGCCAGTCTGACCGCCGCCAAGCGGGTCACCGGCCGGGTCGTCGTCTCTGGCCTGGCCGCCGGCGAAGCCGCGATCACCAACTGGGAATTGGTCTTCAAGCATCAGGTCCATGTCATCGGCCTGAACATCGGCATCCTGATCCAATTCGCGCCGCAGATCTTTGGTCAGGTCATGGGCGAACTGTTCGGCCTACTCGTGGCCGGGGTGCTCGGCCCCGGCCAGCCCGCTGTCTACGATCTCGCCGAGGGGCCGAAGGCGCTGGCGGAACTCGAAGCTCGGGCCACCGTCGGCAAGCTGGCTCTGATGCCCTGAGCAGACATTGACGCCACGTGGCGGGTCTCCCTCGGCCGCCGCCTCACTTTGCCTTGTTCAGATTCGCTCGTCGGCTGTGTTCCTTAACACCGTTCCCGTGGGCGCCAGGATGCGATAGGAAAGAACCGAGATGCAGGAGAATCTGGCAACTCTGTTCGAGGTCGTCGCCGATGTCGCGGGCGATCGCCCAGCGGCAATCCAAGGCACCATCCGCCGTGGCTGGCGTGAACTCGACGAGCGTGCGGCCCGGCTGGCCCGCTATCTGAGCGACGCCGGCGTTGAGCCCGGCGATCGTGTCGCGATCGCGCTGTACACCGGCCTGGAGTACGTCGAGACCGTCCTCGCGGTGATGAAGCTGCGCTGCTCACAGGTCAACGTCAACTACCGGTATCGGGAGCGGGAGCTACGTGACCTGCTCGACGACGCCGGCGCGAGCGCCCTGGTGATGGACGGCGCGCTCACGCCGGTGGCCGCCGCCGCGCTCGCCCGGCTGCCCGGCGTACACACCGTGCTGCGGCTCGGCAAGCCGCCGGTGCCGCCCGACCCGCTCGCCGGACGCGCGGACGACTACGAGCACGTGCTGTCCGAGGCGCAGCCGCTCCCCCCAGCCCGCCGCTCGGGCGAGGACGAGTGGCTCATGTTCACCGGCGGTACGACGGGCCGCCCGAAGGGTGTGGCGTGGCGGCATGCCGACCTGGTCGCCCACGTGCTGAACTCCGGATACGGCCGGGTCGGCGCCGCGGTGCCCACCGACCTGGCGGAGCTTCGCACCTCGACCCGGCGGCTGTTGGAGGAGGCGGACCTCCCCGTCAACCTGGTGGTGCCGCCGCTGATGCACGGCACCGGCATATATTCGACTTTCGGCACGCTCATCATCGGCGGCACCGTGGTGTTCCGGGCCGCTCGTTCGCACGATCCCGACGAGGTGGCCACGCTCATCGAACAGCTTCCGGTCACCGACCTGTGCATCGTGGGGGACGCCTTCGCCCGTCCGCTCGCCGACGCGCTCGACCGGGCCGCGGCCGCCGGCCGTCCGTACGATCTGTCTAGCCTGCGCCGTGTTCTCAGCGTCGGGGTGACCTGGACGGCGGAGGTCAAGGAGCGGCTGCTGCGGCACTGCGACGCCCGGCTCGACGATGTGATCGCGGCCTCCGAGGGTGGTCCCTTCGCGCGCTCGGTCACCTACCGCGGCGAACGCAGCATCACTTCGCGGTTCGAACTGATGCCGAGCGCCAGAGTGATCGACGAGAACGGCGCCGACATCACGCCGGGCTCCGGCCAGGTGGGCCTGCTGGCCGCGCCGGCCCCGACGGGGACGCACTATCTCGGCGATCCGGAAAGGAGCGCCGCGACCTTCCGCGACATCGACGGGCGGCGCTACGTCGTGCCCGGCGACCTGGCCACCATCGAGGCCGACGGGACGCTCGTCCTCCTCGGGCGCGACGGCCGGGTGATCAACACCGGCGGCGAGAAGGTCTTCGCCGAGGAGGTCGAGCAGGTCATCGCCGGCCACCCCGACGTCGAAGACGTCTGTGTCGTCGGGATCCCCGACGAACGCTTCGGTCACCGGGTCGCCGCCGTCATCGCCGTACCGGACGGCAAGCGCCTCACCCCCGATGACATCCGCGCCCGCGTAACCGCCGAGCTCGCCGACTACAAACAGCCCCGAGAGATCGTCTTCGTCGATGAGCTCCCCCGCAGCCCCGCCGGCAAGCTCGATCTGAAGTGGGCCAGATCAGTCTTCGAGCATTGATCCACCCGAAGCTCACCTAAGGCCGCGATGCGCAGCCATCAGCCATGGCTTCCGGGCATAGCAGCGGGCGGTGGCGTCACGGGAGCGGTGTATAGCCCTCTCTGGCCGGTTCATAACACTCAGTCACCCGAACATAGGGTTGGCGGCATGGCGCTGCGACTTGTTCAAATTGCGATGAATGCTCGCGATGACTCAGCGGTCGGCCGGTTCTGGGCGGAGGTGCTCGGCTGGAGTGTTTCCAGCGAGGGACCCGGCGTGACCAACGTCGAACCCGTGGGCTTCGTCTATCCCGACCCGACCGCCGTCTGCATCGACGTCCTTGCCGTCCCTGAACCCAAGACGGTGAAGAATCGCGTGCACATCGACCTCGCCACCACCACCGTGGCCCATCAGGCGGAGTTGGTCGCGCGGCTTCAGGATCTCGGTGCGACGCCCGCCGACGTGGGCCAGGGCGACGTGCCGTGGACGGTCCTGGCCGACCCGGAGGGCAACGAGTTCTGTGTGTTGGAGCCTCGGGAGAGCTACCGGGACACCGGGCCGATCGCCGCGGTGGTGGTGGACTGCGCGGATCCGCGGGCGATGGCCCGGTTCTGGGGCGAGGCGATGGACTGGACGCTGCACGAGGTGACCGACGATCATGCGGTCTTGCGTTCCGCCAAGGACGTCGGCCCGTATCTCGAGCTCCTCCGCACGCCCGACGTGAAGACCGTGAAGAACCGTACCCATCTCGACCTCCGGCCGTACCCCGGTGACGATCAAGCGGCGGAGGTGGACCGACTCCGGGCTCTCGGCGCAACCGATATCGACGTCGGCCAGGGCGACGTGCCATGGACGGTCCTGGCCGACCCGGAGGGCAACGAGTTCTGCGTCCTCACCCCGCGCTGACGCGGAGCCCTCGCCGCAGACCCAGCCCCAGCCCTCGCGGTCGCCTTCGTCGTCTCCCCGGGAAACGCCGCGGGACGGCTGATCTGGGCTCAT
>CALAED010000143.1 GCA_937891035.1 uncultured Thermomonosporaceae bacterium
ATCGGGGTGGCCCCGGCCAGCCGGGCCCCCACGTCGTAGGTCGGATAGGCGAGTTCGGGGAAGGCCACCACGTCGCCCTGGCCGGCGCCGAGCATCGTGGGCAGCCAGGCGACGAACTCCTTGCTGCCGATCAGGGGCAGCACCGCGTCGGGATCGGGGCTCGTCACGCCGAGTCGGCGCCACAACCACCCCGCGGCCGCTTCCCGCAGCCGCGGGGTGCCGTAGGTCACGGGATACCCGGGGGCATTGACCGCCCCGCGGATGGCCCGCTGCACCACCTGCGGCGTCGGGTCGACCGGGGTGCCGACGGACAGGTCGACGAGGCCACCCGGATGCTGCGCGGCCGCGTGCTTGTACGGGGCCAGCCGATCCCAGGGAAAGTCCGGCAGGCTGTGCATCTGCGAAATGTTACGCGTCTCGCCGTGCTTACGACTCGCCCTGCGGCGGCAACGCGGCGACGATCGGATGATCTTTGTCGATCGGCCCCACCTTGGACGCGCCGCCCGGGGAGCCCAGGTCGTCGAAGAACTCTACGTTGGCCTTGTAATAGTCCTTCCACTGCTCTGGCGTGTCGTCTTCGTAGTAGATCGCCTCAACCGGGCAAACGGGCTCGCACGCACCGCAGTCGACGCACTCGTCTGGGTGGATGTAGAGCATGCGCTTGCCCTCATAGATGCAATCAACTGGGCATTCCTCGATGCACGCCTTGTCGAGCACATCCACACAGGGCTGCGCGATGACGTAGGTCACGTCCAACTCCTCTCGGGTCTTCCGGCCCCGCCGTAGCCACGGCTCTCCGCACGCTCGTTGCAACCTAGTATCGCGGTCGGCGGCAAGTCCGATCGACCTGGGGGTCATGAAGTATGTCTTCCGATTTCCCGGCACGTCTCGTGGTCTCGATCACACCGGAGGACGTGGGCCGGCGGGTCTCGCTGCGCCGACGTCTGCACACGGGAGGGTACAGCGATGTCGTCGGCGTACTCGAATCTTGGTCCGGCGGCACGCTGAAGATCAGGAGACGCGGCGGTGAGCTGGTCGAAGTCGCGGAAGAGACCCTGGCGGCCGGCAAGGTGGTGCCGCCCCCGCCCGCCAAGGTCAATCGGCCGGCCAAGGCCGATCCGGCGGTCAGGGCCAGTCGGGAACCGCCGCCGGAAGATCGGCGCTGACCCGCAGGGGGAACTTGGCCGGGCGCTTCTCCAGGAACGCGGTCACTCCCTCGGCGACGTCCGCGGTCGTGCCGACGGCGTACATGATCTGAGAGTCGGCGACGTGCGCCTCCCACGGCGACGCGGCGGAAAGCCCCGACCACATCAGCCGCCGGATCGCGGCCACCGAGATCGCCGAGGTGTTGTCGGCGATCTCCCTCGCCAGTTCGTACGCGGCGGGCAGCAGGTCGGCGGCTGGGTAGGTACGGGAGACCAGGCGGCCGCGCAGCGCCTCAGCGGCGTCGAAGACGCGGCCGGTCGCCGCCCACTCCATCGCCTGGGCGATGCCGACGACACGCGGCAGGAACCAGCTCGACGCCGATTCGGCGACGATGCCCCGCCGGGCGAACACGAAGCCGAATCGCGCGCCCTCGGCCGCGAGCCGCACGTCCATCGGCAGGGTGATCGAGGCGCCGAAGCCGACGGCGGGCCCGTTGACCGCGGCGATGACCGGCTTGAGGCTGCGCGCGATGCGCAGCGTCACCGTGCCGCCCGCGTCCCGGGGCGTGCCGTCCTCGAAGCGCTCCAGCGCGCCGTGCCTGCGCTCCCTGACCGCAAAGTCGAACGTCTCTGGCCCGGCGCCGAGATCCGCGCCGGCGCAAAACGCCCGGCCCGCCCCGGTGACCACGACGGCGCGTACGTCGTCATCGGCGTCGGCGCGGTCGAAGGCGTCGATCAGCTCGCCGCGCATGACGAGGGTGAAGGCGTTGAGCCGCTCCGGGCGGTTGAGTGTGATCGTCGCGATGCGGTCCGCGACCTCGTACTCGATCTCGGCGTACGGCACGGTCTGCTCCTTGCTCCCGGTGGCCCGTAGGCCGGAACCCTAGCCCGGTGACGGGTGTTCGTAGAACGTGATTCTGGTAACAGCCCTGCTGACGGCCATGGTGGTCGCACCGCCATGTTGGCCCGCACGGCGTGGCCGCGGGTGGGCATGACGCGGCTTGTGAAGGTTGTTCGTGACGTGAGTAGTGCCACGAACGGGGAATTTGTCGGCTATGTTGCAAGCGTGAACTGGGCAGTCGCGACGTACGACTCCGCCTTCGGATACGTGTCCGCGTACGGCGCGCCGCTGGTCGATCTCCTCGACCCGCAGCCCGACGAAAAGATCATTGACCTGGGCTGCGGCGCCGGGCGCTGGCCGCGGAGATCTCCGCACGCGGCGGCCAAGTGCTGGGCATCGACGGCAACGCGGAGATGATCGCCAAGGCGAAGGCGCAGTATCCAGAGCTGTCGTTCACCGTCTGCGACGCGCACGACTTCACGGTCGCGGAACGCTATGACGCCGTGGCCTCCAACGGCGCCCTGCACTGGCTGACCCGCGACCCCGACGCGGTGATCACCCAAGTGCACGCGTCGTTGCGGCCCGGCGGGCGGTTCGTCGCCGAGATGGGCGGAGCGGGCAACTGCGCCGAACTGATCGCCGCGATGCAGACGGCCTGGCGCGAGTTCGGCCTGGCCGAGCCCGAGTTGCCGTGGTACTTCCCCACCCCGGCCGAGTACGCCACCCGCCTTGAGGAGGGCGGGTTCACCGTACGGCTGCTGGAGTACGCCGAGCGGCCGACCCGCATGACCCAGGGCCCGAACGGCGCGGCCGACTGGGTGCGGACGTTCGCCGCCGAGCCGCTCGGCCAGGTGCCGGCGGAGACCATCGAGCCGTTGCTGATGCGGGTCAACGACCTCGCCGCGCCCGCGTTGCGCCGCGAGTCGGGCTGGGTCGCGGATTACGTACGGCTGCGCTTCGCCGCCGTACGCGCCGCCGACACCTCGCGGGACGAGTTCCAGGACGCGACCGAACTGGCCGCCGCCGGCTCCCGGCACACCCTGCGGGCGCTGCGCTCGGTGTGAGCGTCTGACAGCCTGGAGCCATGCTACGGCTGTACGACACCAGGACCGGGACCACCAACGAGCTCCGCCCGGGACCGCTGCGGATCCACGTGCACGGCGTGGATCCGCGCGTCCACGTGACGGCGGACGTGCTCCGGCGGGTGGCCGCCGAAGTGAACGCGGGGCTGGCCGAATCCGAGATCGTCGTCTACACGAGCAGGGAGGTCGTC
>CALAED010000144.1 GCA_937891035.1 uncultured Thermomonosporaceae bacterium
TGCCGAACGGACGGCGGGTGACGTCGGCGTAGATCTGCATGAGAAAGGTGTTCTGAGTGAGGCCGCCGGCGACGATGAGCTCGTCAACCGGCACCCCGGCGCCCTCGAACGATTCGATGATCTTCCGGGTGCCGAACGCCGTAGACTCCAGCAGCGCCCGGTAGATCTCCGGCGGCCGCGTCGCCAGCGTGAGGCCGAGGATCACCCCGCTCAGCTCGTGGTCGACGAGGACCGAGCGGTTGCCGTTCAGCCAGTCGAGCGCGACGAGGCCGTGCTCGCCGACCTCCTGCGCGGCGCTGTGCCGGGTCAGCACGTCGTGCAGCGACTCGCCGGTGCGCTTGGCCTCTTCGTGGTAGGCGGGCGGCACGCCGTGGTCGACGTACCAGGCGAAGATGTCGCCGACGCCGCTCTGCCCGGCCTCATACCCCCACATCCCGGCGACGATGCCGCCGTCGACCACGCCGCACATGCCGGGGATCTCGCCGAGCGTGGTCCCGTTCATCACATGGCACGTCGACGTGCCCATCACCAGCAGCATCCGGCCGGGCTCGACGGCCTGCGCCGCCGGGGCCGTGACGTGCGCGTCGACGTTGCCGACCGCGACGGTCGTGCCCGGACGCAGCCCGGTCCACCGCGCCGCCTCCTCGGTGAGGCCGCCGGCCCGCCCGCCAAGCGGCGAGACTGGGTGGTCCATCTTGGCGGCGAACAGGTCGGTGAACCGCTCGTCGAGCGCGGCGAGGAACTCCCGCGACGGGTAGCGGCCGTCCTGTCTGATCGCCTTGTAGCCGGCCGTGCAGGCGTTGCGCGTCTCGGCGCCGCACAGCCGCCAGATGATCCAGTCGGCCGCCTCGATCCAGCGCTCGGTTCGCTGGTAGATGGCCGGCGCCTCCTCAAGCAGCTGGAGCGCCTTGGCGACCGCCCACTCGGAGGAGATCTTCCCGCCGTACCTGGCGATCCACGGCTCGCCGCGCTGGTGCGCCAGCGCGTTGATCCGGTCGGCGTGCCGCTGCGCCGCGTGGTGTTTCCACAGTTTCGGGTACGCGTGCGGCTCACCTTCCAGATCGGGCAGCAGGCACAGCGGGGTGCCGTCGGCGAGCGTGGGCATGATCGTGCAGGCGGTGAAGTCCGTGGCGATGCCGATGACGTCGGCCGGGTCGACGCCGCTCGCGGCCAGCGCCGCCGGGACGGCCTGCCGGAGCACGTCGATATAGTCGCGCGGGTCCTGCAACGCCCAGTCGGGGGGTAGTTCGCCGCCGGTCGCCGGCAGCACCCGATCGATCACGCCGTGCGCGTACTCGTGTACGGCGGCGCCCACCTCGACGCCGTCGGCCACCCGCGCCACGATGGCCCGGCCCGACAAGGTGCCGAAGTCCACGCCCACCACGTATTGATCAGCGCGTTGATCAGCCATCGTTCACCCGCCTTTCGTGCGGTGCGCCCGGTACTCGGCGACGACCAGGTCGGTCAGCTCGGCGACCGAGGTCTCGGCCCTGCGCTTGTCGTAGGTGATCCCGCCGTGCTGGAGCAGGTTGACCCGGTCGCAGACCTCGAGGACCTGTGCGTAGTTGTGCGCGATGATGATGATCGACACCTCGCCGCGGTCCTTGAGATCGCGGACCAGGTCGAGGATGAGCGCGCCCTCCTTGGCGCCCATCGCGGCGAGCGGCTCATCCAGCAGCAGGATCTTGGCGTCGGAGTACACGGACCTGGCCACGGCGATCGCCTGCCGCTGCCCGCCGGACAGCTTGGCCACCTCGGCCTCGACGGACTGGATCCGTACGCCCATGTCGTCGAGATACTGCCGGGCGCGTTTGCGCATGGCGCGGTTGTTGAGCAGCGGCCAGCGCACCACCTCGCGGTTGAGGAACATGTTGTGATAGACGGTCAGCTCGTTGACCAGCGCGAGGTCCTGGTAGACCGTGTCGATGCCGAGCGAGCGGGCGTGGTCGACCGACTTGAGGGTGACCTCTTCGCCATTGACGATGATCTTCCCGGCATCCGGCTGATGGAACCCGCAAATGATCTTGATCAGCGTTGACTTGCCCGCGCCGTTGTCGCCGATCAGGCCGAGCACCTCGCCCTTCTTCAGGTACAAGGACACATCGCTGAGCGCCTCGACCGCGCCGAAGCGCTTGGCGATGTGCTCGACCCTGAGCACCTCCGGCGGCTCCGTCACGTTCGGCCCGCCCGTCATGTTCGGCCCGCCCTTCTCAGATTCGCCAGATACACGTTGAGGATCATGGAGCCGAGGATCGCGAGACCAAGGATGATGTTGAACGGGTTGGCGCTGATCCCGATCAGGTTGAAGCCATTGCGCAGCTCGGCGAGCACGAACGCGCCGAGCAGCGCGCCGATGACCGTGCCGGAGCCGCCGGCCAGCGCAGTGCCGCCGATCACCGCGGCGGCCACCGCGGTGAACATCACGCTCGCGAAGTCCGCACCGGACAAGCTCGGGTCGATCGTCTGCGTGCGGAACGCCTCCAAGATCCCGGCGAAGGCGGCGAGCCCACCGGTGATCATGAAGTTGCCGATCTTGATGCGGGTGGTCTTGATGCCCGCCTCACGGGCGCCGAGCAGGTTGCCGCCGACGGCGATCGTGTGCAGCCCCCAGCGGGTGCGGGTCAGCACGACGTGGAAGAACGCGACGATCAGGAGGCACCAGATGATCTCGGACCACTCGGCGAGGCCGAACCACCTTTGGATGGTGCCCTGGGCCGCCTCCGGGATCTGCGCCGGGAAGGCGTGCGACGTGGTCAGCACGATGCCGCCCACGAGGAACAACATGCCGAGCGTGGTGACGAACGACGGCACCTTGAGCACCACGGTCACGAACCCGTTCCCGAACCCGATGAGGCAGCCGACCAGCACCGAAAGCACGATGGCCGGGATCGGGAACACGCCGTAGAAGTCGATCAGGTAATGCACCATGAACGGCGCCAGCGTGAACGTGGCGCCGGCCGACAGATCGATCTCGCCGCTGACCAGCAGCAGCACCTGACCGACCGCGACGATCGCGAACGGCGCCGTGCTCTGCGACAGGTTCACCAGGTTGTCGTGCGAGAGGAACTCCGACCGCGCCGACTGGAAGTAGATGATCAGGCCGATCGCGACGAGGAGGATGGTGGCCTCCCGGCGGCGCATGAACGCGTCGAACGCCGTCCGCACGATGAGGTTTCGCCCGACCCCGCCGGGCTGCCGCGGCCCTCCCGCGGCGGCGACCTGGTTCTCGATTGTTTCGCTCACGAACCCCCCTCACTCACTCGTGATCTCGCACCCGGGCCGGCCGGGTACGAGATCACGACGGCGTGCGAGTGCCATCACCAGCGCAAGATCACTCGTGTGGGATCGGACCGGACCTGGACCCCAGCTTCTGGGCCGTGGTCGACCCCTCGAACCTGGTCTTGGTGGTCAGGTATGGATCGACGTTGTCCTTGGTCACGAACAGCAGACCGGTGTTGGTCTCCGAGGGCGCGACGAGCCCGCCGGACAGCTTGTACATCCACAGGGCCAGCACCGGCAAGAAGCCCTGCAGGTAGGGCTGCTGGTCGATGGTGAAGTCGAGGTGGCCGGCCTTGATCGACTGCAGGGTCGACGGGTTGAGGTCGAACCCGCCGGCGACCACGCCCTGGCTCTTGAGGTTGTATTTCGCCACGACCTTGCCGACGTTCTCCGTCGAGCCCGCGTCGACCGCGAACATGCCCTTCAGGTTCTTGTGGCCCTGGTAGTAGGCGTCGATCGTGGACAGCTCCTTGGGCAGCTCGGCGCCGCTCGCCACGTCGGTGAAGTTGATCGACTTGCCCGATTGCTGGATCGCGTCCTTGGCGCCGTCGATGCGCGGCTGGATGTTGAGCGAGCCAGGCGTGGCGATGAAGCCGACCGCGTCGCCGCCGCCCGGCATCAGCGCGGCGATGCGCTGCCCCAGCTGGAAGCCGGAGACGTAGAGGTCTTGGCCGACGTAGGCGAGCCGGTTCGTCCCAGGGTCGCCGCGCGCGCCGTCGGCGTTGTAGGCCACCACCGGGATGCCCTGGTCGAGGGCGTTGTCGACGGGCTGCTTGAACGCGGTCTTGTCGACCACGGCCACCGCGATGCCGTCGGCCTTGCTGGAGATGGCGGAGTTGGTGGCGCTCACCATCTCCGCCACGATCGAGTCCTTCGACCCGGTCCACTGGAACGTGCAGCCGAGCAGCGCGCAGGCGTCCTGGGCGCCGTACTGCGTGGGCGTGAAGAACGGGTTCGTGGTGACGTGGTTGACGAACACGAACCGCCATCTCGGCGTGTTCGGGAAGTTGCCGGGGCCGCCCTCCGGCGCGTTCGCGTTGCTCTTGTTCTCGTTCGAGCAGGCCGCGAGCAGCGCCGACGCGGCGGCCGTCGCGCTGACCAGACCGGCACCGCTGAGCAGTCTGCGGCGCGCGGCACCCTTGAGACCCAGCGTGTCGACGGCCTCTTCGACCTTGGGATCGATGTCTTTCATGTGAACCTCCTCGCGGGGAGCCGACGGGACCGGGCGGGCGATGCGTTGCTGACCCGGCCCCGCCGGGGTCTCAGCGAGCTAGTGGTGGGTCGTGCCGAACGTGTAGACCGTTGACGTCCGGTAGGTGTCACCGGGCCGAAGCACGGTCGACGGGAAGTTGGCGTGGTTCGGCGAGTCGGGGAAGTGCTGGGTCTCCAGCGCGAACCCGTCGCCCTGCCGGTACTGGCGGCCGCTCGTGCCGTACAGCGTGCCGTCCAGGAAGTTCCCCGAGTAGAACTGGATGCCGGGCTGGTCGGTGAACATTGACAGCACCCGGCCGGTGGTGGGCTCGGTGACCCGCGCGGCGAGCCGGAAGCCCGAGCCGTTCAGCACCCAGTTGTGGTCATAGCCGCGGCCGAAGACGAGCTGCTCGAAGTTGTCGCGAATCCGGTCGCCGATCGCCACGGGCTTGGTGAAGTCCAGCGGCGTGCCGGCGACGGGGGCGAGCTGACCGGTGGGGATGAGGGTGGCGTCGACCGGAGTGTAGCGGTTGGCGTTGAGCTGCATCAGGTGGCCGTTGATGTCGCCGGTGCCCTCGCCGGCCAGGTTGAAGTACGAGTGGTTCGTCAGGTTGACGATCGTCGCCTTGTCGGTGGTGGCGCGGTAGTCGACCCTGATCGAGTCGTCGGTGACCGTGTACGTCGCCGTGGCGCGCAGCGTACCGGGGTAGCCCTGGTCGCCGTCCGGGCTGGTCAGAGCGAGCCGGAGCGTGGGGTCGCCGGCGGAGTTGCGGCCCGCCGTCGGCGTCCAGACCCTCTTGTCGAAGCTGTCGGTCCCGCCGTGCAGGCTGTTGGGATCGTTGTTGATCGGCAGTTGGTGGGTGACCCCGTCGAGGGTGAAGGTGCCCTCGGCGATGCGGTTGGCGTACCGGCCGATGAGCGCGCCGAAGTACGGGCCCGGGTTGTTGCTCGCCACGTAGTCATCGAGGGTGGCGAAGCCCAGGGCGACGTTCGTGACCCGGCCGCGCCGGTCCGGCACCTCGATCGTCTGGACGATGCCGCCATAGGTGATGATCCGGACGCGGATACGGCTGTTCGTCAGCGTGTAGCGCCAGACCTTGGTGCCGTCGTCGAGCGTGCCGAACAGATCCTTGGTGATGTTCGCTTTCATGGTGGCCGGCATAGTACGTGCCGGCGCGGCGGACGCCGCCGTCCCGGCCACGGCCACCGCGGCCGCCACAGCGCCGGCCACGATGACCCTGCCCGCCACGCCGGTGCGGCGGGATCTGGGTCTAACCGATCTCTTGAGCATGGCACTTCCTTCTGGGGGGGGTTGAACGGACGTGCCCCGTAACACGCCCCGTCGCCCTAGGGACTCGCCTTGGCGTCCTGGTAGTAGCGCTCGAGCATCGCAAGCCCGATCGCGGCCCGCCGTACCCGTTCGCGCGCCGTGTTGACGGCGACGTCGGACAGATGCCGGCCGGAGGGATAGATGCCGGGCGCGTTGCGCATCGTGAACTTGAGATGGACCGGTGCGGCCACGCGGACGAGCTCGGGGATCTCGTAGTAGCGGACCGCGCCACCGAAATCGTCCGCCCCCTCGACGTAGACGTCCAGCGGGACGTTCACCGCCTGCCGGATCGCCGCTGTCTGCGCGAGCGTGAGGTCGATGGGGATGTTGATGGTGGTCACGCCGAGATCTTCCAGCAGGCGGGCGGTCGCCGGATTGGCCGTGGGGAAGGAGACGGAGGCCTTGAATTCCAGGTCCTCGGGCAGCTCACCGGCCTCCCGCATGCGGCCGAGCACCCAGAGCTGGCCGATATCGGACACGAGCACGCTGCGCAGGCCGAGTTCGCAACCGCGTACCACGTCCTCGATGCCGTACACAAGCTGGTCGGCGCCGCGCAGCACCCCGGCGGCGACCCGACCCGATGGGGCCGTGACCTGGATGCCGACGTCCCACGCGGCGCGCGGCCCGACGAACAGGCACACCTCGATGTCGTGCTCGCGGCCGAGCGCGACCATGTCCTCGATCTCGTGGTCGGTGAGGAGCATGATCCCGCTGCCCTGGCTGATGCGGTGGATCCGGACCTCGTGTTCTTTCGCGGCCTCGAGGACGGCGTGGAACGCGACGGGACCTTCGACCGAGGGGATCTCCACGCGGTACTGCCCGCCGTCGGGGAACCTCTTGTCCGAAGTGGGTAGTTCGCCGAGGTCCCGGTCGGGGAGGCCGAGTGATGACAAGAACCGCCGGGTGTTCGCCATCCCAGAGCTACTCGCCTTCATGCGCACCAATGTTCGTGATATCGAACGAAATACGGATACATACCGTGATTGAGGACGCTAGACCCGCTGCGATCAACCGTCAACGGTGCACAGTTGTTAAGGTTTGTCCGAGATTCCGGACAGAATCCGATTCCAAGGTGGTGGTTCGATGGCTCGTGCGGTCCCCGCGGTCAGCCGTGCCTTGGACATCTTGGAGCTCTTCCTCGACCGGGCCAGCCTGTCCGCACCGGACATCACCGAACGGCTCGGCCTGCCTCGAACCACGGTGCACGAGCTCATCACGACGTTGGTGGACCGCTCATACCTCGTGTCCGTAGGCGGCCAGCCGACGCACTACCGGCTGGGGATGCGGACGTTCCAGCTCGGCAGCGCGTTCGCCGATCGTCTCGACCTCGCCACCGAGTCGCGTCTCGTCGCGCAGCGGGTCGCGGCGAACTGCGACGAGACCGTGCACGTCGCCATCCTCGACGGGACGTACGTGGTCTACATCGCCAAGGTGGACAGCACGCACCCGGTGCGCATGGTGTCCGCGGTGGGCCGGCGGCTGCCGGCCCACTGCACGGGCGTCGGCAAGATGCTGCTGTCCGGCCTGTCGCCGCAGGCGCTGGACGCCCTTTACCCGCGCGACCGCGAGCTGACCGGCATGACGCCGCAGAGCATCACCTCGCCGTCCAAGCTGCGCGCCCACCTCGCCGAGATCCGGGAATTCGGGCTCGCCTATGATCACTGCGAATCGAACGACTCCGTGCACTGCGTCGCCGCGCCGGTGTACGACCACGACGGTGACATGGTGGCTGCCATGAGCATCTCGGTGCCGGCGATGCGCTGGGACGAGCAGCGCGAGCGGGACTGGGGCGAGTTGGTCCGCGACGGCGCCGGCGCGCTGTCGCAGCGGCTCGGCCACCGGCCGCCCCCGGGTGAGCTGGAAAGCCGGCTGGCGCAGCGGCTGGAGACCGGACACGAAAGGCTGCGGGAGAATCTATGAGCGCATCCCTTGAGGTGGCGGTCGCCGCGCAGGCGCGGCTCGGCGAGGGACCGACCTGGGATGCGGCCGGGCGCCGGCTGCTGTGGGTGGACATCTTGCAGTCCGAAGTGCACGCCTACGACCCGGCGAGCGGCGCCGACAGCCTGCTGATGCGCACCGGCTCCCACGTGGGCGCGGCCAAGCCGCGCGCCGGCGGCGGCATCGTGGCGAACCTTCGCGACGGCATCGGCTGTTACGAGCCGGACGGGGCGTTTCGCATGCTGGCCGACTTGGCCGTTCCCGGCGTACGGGGGAACGACGCGGCGGTCGCCCCGGACGGGTCGCTGTGGGCCGGCACGATGCGGTACGACTTCGGGTCCGGCGGCGGGCGGCTCTACCACATCCGCCCGGACGGCGCGGTGACGACCGTGCTCGACGACGTGACGATCAGCAACGGCATCGGCTGGAGCCCGGACGGCCGGCTGATGTACTACATCGACACGCCAACGGGCCGGATCGACGTCTTCGACGTGGCCCCCGATGACGATGGCGCGGGCGATGGCGCGAACGTGCGCGACCGGCGCGTCTTCGTCGACGTCGACCATCCGGCGCCGCCCGACGGCCTGACCGTGGACGCCGACGGCTGCGTTTGGACCGCCCTGTACGGGGGCGGGCGCGTACACCGGTACACGCCGGACGCCCGGCTCGACCGCGTCGTCGAGGTGCCCGCGCCCAACACGACCGCCTGCGCCTTCGGCGGTCCCGACCTGCGCGATCTCTACATCACCTCGGCCCGCTCCGACGACCCGGCCACCGAGCCCGCGCGCGATGAAAGCCTGGCCGGCGCGCTGTTCGTCCTGCCCGGTGCCGGGCAGGGCCTCCCCTCCCCCGCCTTCGCCGGCTAGTCACGCACGGCGCGCGGCGGCGCGGTCGAGGCACGCACGACGAGCTCACCCGCCAGCGAGAGCCCCCGCGGACGGCCCTTGTCCAAGATCTCCAGCAGTGCGCTCATGGCCCGCTCGCCCAGGCCTTGGGCCGGCAGTCGTACGGTGGTGAGCTCGGGCTCGACCGCCTCGGCGAGCAGGATGTCGTCGAAGCCCGTGATCGACAGGTCGCCGGGGATGTCGAGGCCGGTGTCGCGGGCGGCCTTGTACGCCCCGGCCGCCATCACATCGTCGTCGCACAGCAACGCCGTCGCCCGATCGGAACCGACCCGGCCCGCCTCGCGCAACCAGACCCGCGTCGCGGCCCTCGCCCCCTCGACGGTGATGGGCGCGGTCCGGCGGACGAGCGTGGCGCCGTCCGGCAGCGCGGTCACGGCGTCGGCGAGCGCCCGGCCGCGAACGCGGAAGGTCCAGGCGTCGATGTCGGCGGCGAGGTGCCAAAACCGCCGGTGCCCGAGACCGGCGAGATGGCCCACGAGCGCGCGCATGCCGTCGGCGACATCGACGTTGACGGTCGGCGCGGCGCCGGCCGGGTCGCTGTCCAGCATCACCAACGGCACCCCCATGTCCGTGTCCTGGCCGACCAGGTCGGCGAGGACCTCGGTGGCCATCGAGGAGGCGAGCACGCCGTCGATCGCCTCGTGCGGCGCCGAGAACGGGCTGCGCGCCGGGCCGTGGCCGTCCGGCCACGGATAGACCACGACGCCGAAGCCGTGCTCGGCGGCGACCCTGGCGGCGCCGGTGTAGACCGCGCCGAAGAACGGGTTGGCCAGCGTCGGCACCACGAGCAGCACGGTGCGGGTCTGCCCGAGCCGCAGGTTGCGCGCCGCCAGGTTGGGCCGATACCCGAGCCGCGTTGCCGCCTCTCGTACGGTCTGCGCGGTATGCGGAGAGACGCGGCCTGGCCACTTCCCGGTCAGCACGATCGAGACGGTGGACTGCGACACGCCCGCGGCCACCGCGACATCTCGGCTGGTCGGTCTGCGGGGCATCTCCGTCACCTCCTCTCTCCCCGATTCGTGTGCGAAAGACAGTAGAACGCGGTGGCCTTTGATGATACGTATGACTAGTTATACGTATGACTAATCTTGGCGAGGCGGGCGATCTATGCGCGTGTACCGCGAGTTCTTGCGCCTGCCGCATGCCGCGCGCCTGCTCGGCGGCACCCTGCTCGGCCGGTTGCCCAACGGGATGGGCGCGCTCGCGATCGTGCTCTTCACCCGGGAGCACGGCGGCGGCTACAGCCTCGGGGGCGGCCTCTCGGCGATCTGGGTGGTCTCGATGGCGCTCGGGCAGCCGACATTGGGCCGGGCGATGGACCGGTTCGGCCAGCCGCGCATCTTGTTCGGCAGCGCGATCGCGTCCGCCGCCGGCTTCGCCTTGCTCGCGGCCACGGGGCTTGATCCGCTGCCGGTCGCGATCGGCGCCGTCGTCGCCGCCGGCTTCGCCACGCCCCCGCTCGAGGCCGGGTTGCGGGCGTTGTGGCCGGCCGTACTGCCGAGCCCGGGGCAGGTGCGGACGGCGTACGCGGTCGACGCCGCCGCCCAGGAGATGATCTTCACCGCCGGGCCGCTGCTCGTGGTCGCCGCCGCCATAGCCTCGACGGAAGCCGCGCTCGTCGTCACCGGCCTGCTTGGCGTCGCCGGCACCGTCGTCGTCACGTCGTCGCGGCCGTCCAAACAGTGGCGCGGCGAGCCGCGCGAGGCGCACTGGGCGGGACCGCTGCGCTCATCCGGCCTTCGCGTGCTGATGGCCACGCTCGCGTGCGTCGGGGTCGCACTGGGCGCGATCAGCGTGGCGGTCGTCACCTACGCCGACGCCCGTCACCTCGCGGCGGCCTCGGGCGTCCTGCTCGCCGCCAACGCCGGCGGCGCTCTTTGCGGCGGCCTCGTCTACGGCGCCCGCCGCGGCGGCGCGCGGTTCCCCGTGCTGGTCACCTGCCTGGCCGCGGGCTACCTGCCGCTCGCCGCAGCGCCGGCGTTTCCGCTCATGATCCTGCTCGCCTTCCTGGCCGGCGTCTCGCTCGCGCCGACGCTGGCCACCGCCTTCACGCTGGTCGACACGCTCGCCCCACGCGGGACGGTGACAGAGGCATTCGCCTGGCTGGTCACCGCGATGGCCCTCGGCGCTGCGACCGGGTCGGCGCTGGCCGGCATCGCCGGCGACGCCGCCGGCCCCCACGCGGCGTTCGCCTGCGCCGGCGTCAGCGGCCTGCTCGCGCTGGCCATCTGCCTGCTCGGCCGCCCCACAATGCTCGGCGCCCCGAAACCGCGACACACGAGCCGACGATGAGCGGAATGAAAGGGTTCCGGCGCCCCCGTCGCCGGAACCCTTAGCGTGCCTGACCTCTTGAGATCAGCAGACGATCAAAATGCTCCGCCACCCAAAGCCGCCTTGTGACTCCGCGTTATCATCGCTGGCGAGGCGGGTGTGCGGGACGCCGCTTCCGGTCGAATTGTTGAACAGGTGCCCGCTCTGCCCGCGCGCGAACCACTTGTAGGACCCGTGGTAGCGGATGGTGTGGAGTCCACAGCCGTTGATGTCGACCGAGTCTCCGCTGTGGCTCGTCCCCTCGTAGGCGACGAAGGATGAAGTCGCTTCGACCGCGTCGGGGGCCGGCGCGGCGGCGGCCGGGGGCACGATGGTCAGTGTGGTTGCGATGGCTGTCGCGCCAACCGCCAAAGTCGTACGAAGGCTTTTCATTCCGTTCCTTCCTCCAGATGCCGTCATTTTCATTCGGGGAAATGTCACTCTCCCCTCGTCTGCATTCAGCTGCGATTCGTCCAGTCCTCCTGGCTCGTCCTCGCGCCTGCCATTCCCCACGACTGGAACATTGGCAACAGGTGAGAGGGGCTTGCAAGATAATGCGGCGAGATGGGACAGTGGGATGGGTTTCCCGCCGCGACCTGCGGCTCTTGCCGACCTGCTGGGATGCGGCTGGGATGCCAGATATGGGGTCAATACGAAGATCGCATGGTCGTACGGGGGTCACGATGATGCAGTCCGAGGAAGCCGAGCGGTTCGCCGCCCACATTCAGCGGCTCAAGAATCGCGCCGGCACGAGCTTCGAGGAACTCGCCAGGCGAACCGGGATCAGTAGTTCAAGCCTGCACCGTTACTGCTCGGGAACCAAGATTCCGACCGGCTACGGTGTGGTCCACACGGTCGCGAAGGCATGTGGCGCGAGCAGCGATGAACTACGAGAGCTGCATCGGCTCTGGGCACTCGCGGATGCGGCACGATCGGCATCAACCGAGCCCGACACATTGCCGACGAGCGTCAGCGGCGCACCCCCGCCACGACGACGCTCACGCCGTCGCCGGTTAGCGTTCGCGACGGTGATGATCGCCGTGCCGGCCGCGCTGACGGCAGGCGTCGTCGCCTGGCTGACGATCACCGACGAACCGGAGTCTGGCGCCACCGCCCCCGTGCGAGTCTTCAACGTTGAGGAAGGCTGCCGAAAGCGCGGCGACCGACCTCCGGGCTGCAGCATAGGCCTGGCGATCAACCCACGGCGGAACTATGACGCCCACAACGTGGTGAGCCACCGCGTGTGGCATGGCGACGCGGTGAATGCCGATTGCATCCTTTACGACGGCGATGAGGTTACCGACGAAATCGGCACCAAGAGCACTCGCTGGTACCGAGTCCGGTTAAACGACGTACCCAGCGGCCATGCCTGGCTGTCCGGTATACGCACCCGCGACAACCCGGCGCTGCCGACATGCGTCCTATGACGCTTCGAAAACCTCGCCCTCATCGCTTGACCATTGTCAGCCGGAGGATGGCGTCATAGGAAAACCTTAGTGACGATAACGAGCCTGTTTGCCGGAAAGGCGGCCGTTGCGAGCCTTGCCGGAACGTGACATCGGTATGTGTTCCGCGGGGAACGGCCAGGTCAGGGTCAGACTCTGGCCAACGGGCACCGCCGACCAGCGTTCTGCCTCACGACGCAAGGCGGCGGCCGCGGCCCGCACCTCGGTGACGGCCATCGGCGGCGGCCCGGTCCCGGCGCTATCCGACTGCGCGCGCAGTCGCCGGAGAACCACTTCGGGTGCGAGGTCGTCTTCGACGGCATCGTGGATCGCCGCGGCGACGGCCTCCGCAATCCCGATGTCGACCGCGTGCGCCTTGATGATCTGTTTCGACCGCTCGGCCGCATGCGGCTTCTGCCGCCCCTCAACGGGCATGTTGGTGAACAGCGCCCCCGCCGCGACGCTCCCCCAAAAGCCACGCGTCATCCCGAACTCCCGCTCGGCGACGAAATGAGCGAGATCATGCGGGACCGCGCTGGTGCGATCGAACCCGGGGATCCGCACCGTCACACCGTCATCGCGGACCGCCGTCGTGAAGTAACGATTCCCGTCCAGCCGATGGAACGTGACGTCCATGGCCCCCACCTCCCCCCTCACTCTCGCCAGCCGCCCCCGATCACGGCAACTCGTTTTTCCCGTGCGGCCGCGCCGGCCGGACGGCGCGACACCAAGAATGCGTCAAACGACGGGCAACGCATGGCCACTTTCCTTGTCGGACGCGTGCCCGAGGGAACGATTCATCATCCGTTCACGGCAGAGGGGCCGCATTGGACCTCAAGGTACTTCCGTTGGCCATCACAATGATGGCGGGGCCGCAGATCATGGCCGCCATCGTCCTGGTGACCACGAGGCGGCCAATACGCGCCTCGCTGGCGTTCCTGGTTGGCGTGCTCATCGCGGTCTCGGCGGGGATCACCATCACTCGCGGTATTTTCACGCTCATTGGCAGCGACTCGCTGAACCGCCCATCCGGCTCCGGGTCAGTGGGCAACATCATTCAGTACGTACTCATTGGCCTGCTGATCGTCGCGGCCCTGCGAAACTACATCAAGCGAGCGACGATCAAGCCGCCCAAATGGCTGGGGACCCTCATGGAGGCCGAGCCAGGACGCGCCTTGCTGATCGGCCTGCTGGTGATCCTTCTCATGCCTTCCGACATCGCCGTGATGCTGACCGTGGGAGCCCACCTCGTACAACATCACTTGGGTTTCGCCGCCGCCCTGCCGTTCATCGCGGCAACGGTCGTGATCGCCGCCCTGCCGCTGCTCGTGCTCGTGTTGTTCCGCAAGCGCGCGCAACGAGCGATGCCCGGCGTCCGCACGTGGGTGACCGGCCACAGCTGGCTGATCAACATCACCTGCTGCCTGATCTTCATCGCCCTCATCCTCTGACATGCGAAAGCCGGAAATCCAGACAGCCTCCCGACAGGAGCCGCGTTTTCAGCCGATGCGGAGGATCAGCGACATAGTCATGAGCACTAATTCGACGAGGTCCTTGCCCCGCTCCGCCTTGGCCGTGCGGGCGCCCAGCCACACCTTGCCGGCAGTCGCCGACTCCAGCACCACCGCATCACACTCCTTGCCGACTGTGATATCAGCATGCCGGGATTTCAGACCTGCTCATGAAGTAGAGACCAAAGTCTAAGAGTGCCACCACTGTACGAGTCCGGGTAGGCCGACGATCCGTACAGCTCTTCTGGTCAGATGTCGTAGCGGCCGAGTCGGATGTCGGCAAGCAGGCGGCGCCACGCTGCGGCGGTGTATTCCAACTGCGGACCCCTCGGGTGCTTGGAATCACGCGCCGCGACTCGGCGGGCGCCCGGCCCCCGGGCCACCTCGACACAGTTACCGCCGTTGGCGGTGCTGTA
>CALAED010000145.1 GCA_937891035.1 uncultured Thermomonosporaceae bacterium
ACGAGGGCGGCCTGACCAAGATGCGCTGGTCGGTGTCGGACACCGCGGAGTTCGGCGACTACACGCGCGGCCGCCGCATCATCAACGAGCAGACGCGCGAGGAGATGCGCAAGATCCTCAGCGAGATCCAGGACGGCTCATTCGCCAAGGAACTCGTCGCGGAGTTCGACGCGGGCCGTCCGAACTTCCTCAAGCGTCGCGAGGAGGAGCAGGGCTCGCCGATCGAGCAGACCGGCGCCAAGCTTCGCCCCATGATGAGCTGGCTCAACGACTGACACCCGGGTCGGTCGACGCGGTGGCGCCCCGGCGGGTGCGGCGGCGCCACCAGGTGCGGGCGAGGCGTCGGGCCCGGCCGTGGACCGCGATGGCGAGGTGGCCGTCGCCGGTGACGTAGACGGTCGTCGCCGGCCGGTCCGGCAACGTGCCATCCAAGTCGGCGTCTCTCACGGCGCCGAACGGGGCCTGCCTCACCAGTCCGAGTGCCTGTACGCACACGTGGACGTCCCAGTGACCTGGCCGCAGGTCGGCGAGCGCGAACGTCACCGTGAATCCTTCGTCGTCCGCGCCCCCGCCAGGCTCGGCGCCGACTCGCAGCTCCGCGCCGGTCGCCCGCTCGCGCAGCACGATCTCGACGTAGGTGTCCCGGGCGGCGACCCGTTCGATGGCCGCCCGGCCGCTGATCCGCAGCGCGCCGTCTGCCCACGACACCGCGCGGAGCCGGTGCTCGACCCCCACCTCGGCGGTGATGTCGGCGTCCTGTCTGGGCACGCCGCGCAGGTACGGGTAGACCGCGTAGACCCTGCCGCCCACGACGACGGCGCCCTCGAGTCGCCCCACCGCCTCGTCCGCGACGAGGCGCGTCAGCTCGTCGATCAGGTCATGCCGGATGCAAAAGGCGCGCATCCGGTGACCGACGGGCAGCTGGGCCCGGATCTCGTCGGTCAGCAACGTGTCCAGCAACTGGCGGGTGCCGGCGATCATCCGCCGGCGCAGGTCGTCGCCGCAGGCCAGAAACCGCCCGTCGTACCTGTCGAGCACCTGCCGGACGAACTCCACCGAGTCTGCCCCGGCAGCCCACGGATTCATGTTCGTATCGCCTGGTTGGAGTGCCGTCATCTTGCCCCCTGACCCCCGTCGATGACTGCACTGAGTAACGTTAACGGGTCGCAGCGTGGCGGATGAGCGAGATGGGCGGGTGCATCGGCGCGCGACGACCGGGCACCACTAAAGTGCCCGCGACGATAAGGCCCGGGAGACACCAACCGGGAAGAGAAGAAGAGAGGGAGCGGCATGCGGGTGGTGACGCGTCCCACGCCCGCGTGGCGGTCCACCCGGAGGACGCGGCACGGCCGGTGGGTGGGCTGCCTGACCGGTGCGGCCGCCCTCGTATACGCGACGTACGGGCTCCTGCGGTTCCACACCTTCCTCGCCGGCTCGTACGATCTGGTGATCTTCGATCAGGCGATCCGTTCCTACAGCCGCTTCGATCTGCCGGTGTCGATCGTCAAGGGCGTGCACAACGGCTTCGGGCCGGACTTCGCCGTCCTCGGGGACCATTTCTCACCGATCATCGCGCTGCTGGCCCCGCTGTATTGGATCTGGGACGACCCGCGGACGCTGCTCTTGGCGCAGGCGGTGCTGTTCGCCGCGGCGATTCCCCCGCTGTGGGTCTTCACCCGCCGCGTGCTCGGAAGCGCCGCCGCGTACTGCGTCGCCGGGGCGTACGCGCTGTCTTGGCCGATCGCCTCCGCGATCGCGTTCGACTTCCACGAGGTGGCGTTCGCGCCGGTGCTGACGGCCGTCATGCTCGAACGCTTCCAGGCCGGCCGGCGCTGGCACGGCGTGTCGGCGGCGCTCGCGCTGCTGCTGGTGAAGGAGGACATGGGGCTGCTCGTCGCCGGTTACGGCCTCTATCTCCTCGCGACCAGGCGCGACCGGGCGCTCGGCGGCGCGTTCGTGGCCGGTGGGCTCGCGTGGACATGGCTGGCCGCCCGGGTGCTCATCCCGGCCTTCGGCGGCGATCCAGACTATTACTGGGCGTACGGCGCGCTCGGCGACGATCTACCGAGTGCCATCACTCACGCGGCCACCCAGCCATGGGACGCGGTGTGGCTGCTCGTGACCCCGCCGATCAAGGCAGGCACGCTGGCGCTGCTCCTGTTGCCGCTGCTGCTGGCCCCGCTCCGGTCGCCGCTGGTGCTGGCCGCGCTGCCACTGCTCGCCGAGCGGATGTTGGCCAGCCGCTTTGGTCACTGGTGGGAGCCGCGGTTCCACTACAACGCCTTTGTGGTGGTCGTCCTCCTCGCGGCCGGCGTCGACGGCGTGCGCAGGTTCAACGTCCGCCGGCCATTGGGCTCCGCGTGGGCCACCGCGGTGCTCGTCATCGCGATCGCGCTGGCCGGGTTCTTTCCGATGGTGAGCGTGCTGAACCCCGACAACTACCAGCGCGACGCCCGGATGCGGGCCGCCGCGGCCGCCGTAGCGGCCGTCCCGAGCGGCGCCCTGGTCGAGGCCCCGAACGCGCTGGGCCCCCAGCTGTCCGGCCGGGCCCGCGTGCTGCTATGGGACCAACGGCCGCGCTGGGCGCCATGGGTGATCGCCGACATCGGCTCGCCGACGTTCCCCTTCTTCTCCGTCACCCCCCAGCGCGACCGCCTCACCCTCCTGCTTCGCACCGGCTACCACGTCGTTCACCAAGACGCCGGCTTCATCGTCCTCACCCGCTGACCTCCCCGGAGCTACTGCGCATGGGCGGGGTCCAGTGCGAGCGAAAGGAAGACCTCCCCCGGGATGAATAGCAGGACTTACTCCGACGCCGGACTGAACTCAGCCAGGTTTGGCCACAGGCATGCGCCGTCGTGAAGCCCTTGCTGGATTCGAGGCACCCTATGTAAGTTTCTTATATGGCGCAGTTCCGGATGACGTTCGCGGTGGCCGCCGTTCTGCGCTTGTTCCTCGATGACCTTGACACACCGCGATATGGCTACGAGCTGATGCGTCTTACCGGCTTCCCCAGCGGGAAGCTCTATCCGATCCTGGCCCGACTCGAAGCCGCGAAAGTGCTGATCAAGGAGACCGAGACCGTCGATCCGGCCAAAGCCGGCCGGCCTGCGCGCCGGTTGTATCGGTTGGACGCCAGCTGTGTCCCCGCCATTCGCAGCGAGTTGGCCGCGATTCACGAGGCGATTCACCCTGATACCGCATGGCCTGCCCGGCTGCGACCGCAGGGCGGCTGAGATGACCTTCATGGGTACTGTCTGGACGATCCTCGCTGTCGTTGCCGCGCTTGCTACGGCATGTATCGGCGATCTGATTAGTGAGGAGATTCGGTGCCGGTTGGACCGGGTTCCTCGTGGATTTATCCGTCTTGCTGTTCGGCGGGTGCCACTTGACCTGCGCCGCGAACTCTACGATGAGTGGACCGCAGAGCTAGACGAGGTTCTGCGCGGTGCGCAAGCTCCTCCCCTTACTCGCCTTGTGCGTGGGACCTTGTTCGCTGGGGGGCTACTGCGCGTCGCAGGTGATATTGGCCGTCAACTCACCTCGTCCGAGCACTCCGAAGACGATGCCGCTACTTTGCGCTCATCCCGGTATGGCGTGAACCCGCTGTTGGCCTTAGCCGTAGTTCTCGGCGTTCTCGTTGTGGCCGCGCCCCTGCTGTGGCAGGGGCTCATAGAGCGGAAGAACGGCGAACCCCACGGCAACGGGGGGTTCGCGATCGCTGTGCCTCACGGCTACACGAGCGTCAGAGGCCCGGGTTTCTCGCAGGGAGGCTTCTCTCTGGCAGTGCCGCACGGGTGGACGCGCAGTCAGCTCAACACCATCACCTTCTGGGTCTCGCCGGACCGGAACTCGTTCATCCAGATCGACACAACGGCCTGGCCGGGCTCGTCGAACCAGCAGGCGCTCCGCGCCGAGGCAGACACGAAGCGCCGCTCGGACGCGTTCGGCGACTACCGTCTACAGCGCATCGAGGACCTCACCTA
>CALAED010000146.1 GCA_937891035.1 uncultured Thermomonosporaceae bacterium
GGCCGTCCGGGCTGAACGCGACCTGGGTCAGTGGTCCCTGGTGTCCGCGCAGCGTGGCGGTGGGCGTGCGGGTGACCGCGTCCCAGAGCACCGCCGTCTGGTTGTGGTGCGAGGTGGCGAAGAGCCGACCGCCGGGACTGAACGCGACGGAGTTGGCGCCCCTCTCGTAGGCGGTGTCGACGGTGGCCGCAAGGGTGCGTCGTCCCGCGTCCCACATTCTGAGCATCCGCTCCGGCCCCGCGGTTGCGATCGTTAGCCCGTCCGGGCTGTAGGCGACGTCCTTCACCCGCTCGGTGTGTCCGGTGAGCCGGGAACGGGCGGAACCGGACGTCGTGATACCCCAGAGGGTAAGCGTGTAGTTGCCGGTGTCCGGTTGCTGCGGGTCACCGGTCCCCCCGGCGAGCGTACGACCGTCCGGGCTGTAGGCCAGGGCGTTCACCGGGCCGTCCCGGCCGCCCAGGACGGCGGTGCGCGTACGGCGCCGCGCGTCCCACAGCACGACGGTCCGATCGTCGCTCGCGGTGGCGACCGTACGTCCGTCCGGACTGAACGCGACGTCGTTGACGCGCTCGGTGTGGCCGGCGAGCGCGATGCGCGCCGTATCCCACAGCATGATCTTTCCGTCCTCGCCGGCCGAGGCGAGCAGCCTGCCGCCCGGATGGAAGGCGAGCGCGTACGGATTGCTGGTGTGCCCGGTGAGGGTGGCCGTCCGAATGTGCCGTTGGGCGTCCCACAGCATGATGGTGTTGTCGTAGGCGGCGGTGGCCACGGTGCGGCCGTCCGGGCTGAACGCCACCGCCTTGGCCGTTCCCGTGTGACCGGTGAGAACGGCGACACGGCCGGGCTTCCGGACGTCCCACAGCCGGACCGTGTGGTCGTCGCCCACGGTGGCGAGCGTGCGGCCGTCCGGGTCGAAAGCGAGGCCGTGCACCGGCCGTCGGTGCCCGCGCAGCTCGGCCAGTTTTCGTCCGCTCCCCGCCGACCACAGCCGTACGGCGCCGTCCTCGCCGACCGCGGCCACCGTCCGCCCGTCCGGGCTGAACGCCACCGCGTTCGCGCCGTCGCTGAGGCGCAGAGTGCGCCGCGCGGATCCGCGGGCCAGGTCCCACAGCCGCACGGTGCGGTCCTTGCCGGCGCTGGCCGCCAAAGAGCGGCCCGGACTGAACGCGATGGCCGAGACCGGCCCAGTGTGTCCGGCCAGGGTGACGCGCGGCTCGCGCGCGGCGACATCCCAGAGCACCACATTGCCGTCATCGCCGCCGGTGGCCAAGGTCCGCCCGTCCACGTCGAAGGCGACCGTCCGCAGCCACGTGTCGTGCCCGGTGAGTGTCGCCGACCGCGTGCGGTGTACGGGGTCCCACAGGCGCAGCGTACGATCCCGGCTCACGCTGGCCAGCGTGCCGTTGGGAGCGAAGGCGACGTCGGAGACTGCGTCAGGGTGACCGGTCAGGTCCGCCTGGTAGTACTGATGCGCCGACATGGACAACAGAGCGCTGCGCGCCTCTGGAGTGTGCGCCACGCGGTACGCCTCCACGGCCAGCAGCATCGCGGGGCCCGGCCGGGAGTCGGCCAGCCGGAGCGCCTGCGCCGCGAGTTGGCGAGAGGCCGCCGCCTCCCGAGCCCGTATGGCCGTCTGCCGCTGCTCAATGGCGATCACGCCGACAGTTGCCGCCACGACCAGCAGCGCGGCGAGCCCGGCGGTCAGCCGGCGGAGCCGGCGTTCGCGGCGCGCGGCCGCACGCCGTTCCTCGTCCCGCACCGCGAGTCCCGCCGCGAGAAACGCCGCTTCCCGCCGAGTGAGTTCGTCTTCGCGGCCGGCCGTGACGAACTGCTCCTCGGCCACCTGCAGCCGGGTGCCGCGGTAGAGGGCACCCGAGTCCCGATTCAGCTTCTCCCACTCCTCGGCGGCGCCGGTCAGGTGCCGGTGGACGAACAGATGCTCGCGGTCTTCGTCGATCCAGCCGCGGAGCCGGGGCCAGCCGGAGATCAACGCCTCATGGGCGAGTTCGACGGTATCGCCGTCGACGATGACCAGCCGCGTGCGAACGAGATGTTCGAGCACCCCGGCGGTCTCGCTGTCTGTGGCGGCGTCGCGGTTCATGGCGGCGTCGCTGTCTGTGGCGGTCTCGCTGTCTGTGGCGGCGTTCAGCTCGGCGCGGTTCGCCGGGCGGCGGGTATCCTCGGCGCCCTCACCAGGGGTGATCAGGCGGAGCAGGATCCGGCGGGCGATCGGACGCTGTTCGGCGCTGAGATCTTCATAGGCGTCCTCCGCCGTGTGCGCGAGCGCGCCGTGCAGCCCGCCCGCGGCCTGGTACGCCCGCAGGGTGAGGATCTTGCCGCGACGGCGCCGCCAGGTCTCCAGCAGGGCGTGCGAGAGCAGCGGCAAACCGCCCGGTTCGTGCTCGGCCTCGGCGACCAGCCGTGCGGTCAACGCCCGCTCCACAGTGAGCCCGGCCGCGGTCGCGGGCCGTACGATCACATCGCGCAGCTGGGCGGCCGTCATCGGGCCAATGAGCAGTTGAGCGTCGCGCAGCGCCTCGGTGAGCGCGCTGTGCTCGGCGCAGCGGGCGTAGAAGTCGGCGCGCACCGCGATCAGCACGCGCAGTCTCGACTCCGGGACGCGGGCGGCCAACAGCGCGTTCAGGAAGCGACGTCGCTCGGCGGCTTGCCGGCACAGCGTCCAGACCTCTTCGAACTGGTCGACCAGCAACCATGTCTCACCTCGGCCCGCCGCTGCGGTCAGCATCGCTTCGTGAGTGTGAAAGGGATGCGGACCGGGAGTGAAGATACGGATCGCCGCCGGCGCCCGGCCGCCCAGCCGCGGGATCAACCCGGCGCGCAGTAACGAGGACTTGCCGCTGCCCGAGGCGCCGAACACCGCGGTGAAACGATGCGTGGACACCAGATCCAGCAGCTCGTCAGCGAGACGATCACGGCCGAAGAACCGCTCCCGGTCGCTCGCTTCGTACCGAGCCAGCCCGAGATACGGCGCATCGGCCTCGCCGCCTGTGTCGGGCGGCAGCGCGGCCACCTCGTCCGCGGCCTCCTGCCAATGCCGTGCCCACTCCTCGAGATCGCCGCCGCAGGCCGCCACATAGGCCAGCGCGAGTTCCCGTGAGGGCAGGCGGTCGCCGGCGGCCGCTCTGGACAGCCCGGTCGCTGAGTACCGGACCCGTTGCGCCATGGCCCGGTAAGCCGGCTCGCCCGCCTCATGCCGGAGCTTGCGCAACTCGTACCCGAACCGTTGCACTGGGCCGGCATTCGGATCCAACGGCCGCTCGGGACGCCCCACCCTGCTGCCCACGGTTGTACCCCCGTCAACCCGCCGACGCTGTCTTAACGCTAGGAGTTGATGAGCGGCGCGTAAAGGGGCTGCTCATCAATCCGCCGCCCGTTGGAATCGGAGAACACGGAGCGCACAGAGCGCTGCGGAGCGCCGGACGCACGGGAACCCGGCGCCTTTTACACGGGGGATGTCGGATGCTTCGCATCCATTTCACCAGCACAGATCTGGCCCGTACGCATCTGGCCGAGGGACCGGACCCGCTGTGGGAGACCGTCTTCAGCCTGCAGATGCTGCAGGCCCGGTACGGACGCCTCGCTTTCGCCGAGTGGCGGCAGCGGGTTCGCGTCGATCTGCGTCGGCACGGGCTGGCGAGCGAGACACGCGGATTGCGCTCGCTCGTCCCCGACGCGAGCTACTTTCCCGATTTCCTCACGCCGCCGGAGGGGCTGCTTGGCATGGAAGCGGGTATCGAGGCCATCGTCGCCGCACCGCCCGCCAGGGTCGCCTACGAGCTGGGCATTCTGCGCGAGCGCGTGGGTGCGCCGACCTGGGCCCAGGAGCTGGCCGACAGGACGCCGCGCGCCCGTGAGCGACTCGGCCGGATGCTGTCGGGCTACCATGCGCGGGCGGTGGCGCCGTATTGGTCCGCGATCCGTCGGCGCACCGAGGCCGATCGTGCCATCCGTACCCGTACCCTGCGCACGGCGGGGGTCGAGGGACTGCTGGACGGCTTCCGACCCGCCATGCGCTGGTCTCCGCCCGTCCTGGAGATCCCCGGCTATCCGCTGGACCGGGACCTCTATCTGGAGGAGCGCGGACTGCTTCTCGTGCCATCGCACTTTTGCTGGGGCCACCCGGTCTCGTTCGCGGACGCGGAGCTGCCGCCCACGCTGCTGTACCCGCTCGGCCGTGACCCGGGGTGGATGCACCCCGTCCCAAGCGAGCCGGGTCATCTCCCCCTGGGTCTCCCTGTTCCGAACCTGCCTCCTCCGGACCTCCCCGCTGCCGACCCGCTGGCCCGCCTGCTCGGCTCGACCCGGGCCGCCGTCTTGCGCGCCGCTTCCGCCATTGCGAACACAAGAGAACTCGCCCGCCACACCGGCATCACTCCGGCCGCCGCCAGCCAGCACACCGCCGTGCTCCGGGAAGCGGGGCTCATCACGAGCCGCCGGCACGCCAACAGCGTGTTCCACCAGCCCACCCAGCTGGGCGCCGCCCTCCTGCGGCGCCACCAAGTCGGGCCCGAAACCACCCGCCGCAGCGGCCTCTGACGGGCGTGTTAAAGCCACGGCTTCACCACAGCTGTGCGCGACACCGGCCCGGCGAATCCTGGGAGCCGGCACCACAACAGGAGCAAATCAGGAGGTAAGACCATGCGACGAATCTTGCTACCGGTGGCCACGCTCGCCGTGGCGGCGGGAGCGATCGGTTTCGCGGGAGCCGGCACGGCCAACGCGAGCGGGCCGTGCGGCGCCGGTCATTTCTGCGCCTACCGGGCCAACGACTATGTGGGGGAACTGATAGACCGGCCCATCCACCCGTCGGACGGCGACGTGAACGTCCTCGACAACGCGACCAACTCGGTGATCAACCATACGCCTTACGACATATGCGGGGTGGACGGCGCCGGCTTCGATCAGACGATCTTGTCGGTTCCCCCTGCCCCCGCGAGTGGGAGCCACCGGACGCAGATCGGCTCGCTGTTCAACAAGATCGACTGGTTCTACGCCCGCGACGTGGCCCGGGGATGCGACACGTGAACATCCGCGCCGTAGCACGCGCGGTTCGGGGCGGGCTCGTCGTCGGGCCCGCCCCGGCCCTTCTGCCGGTTGTGCTGGTTGTCGTGCTGGCGGGCTGCGGTGGGAGCGAGCGGCGTGCGCCCGGCGGCGTCGATGCGCAGACCCAGCGGCTGGTCGAATCGCTGGCCACCCACGACACCCGGCTGGCGCAGGCCGAGGCGAAGGCGACCGCGGAGTGTATGCGCCCGAAAGGCTTTCGGTATCCGCCCTACGAAGTGCTCCGGCCGCGGCCGGCGGCGGCCGGGCCGGCCCGCCTCGTTCACCCGATCTCTAAGCGTGAGGCGGCACAGCACGGATATGGGGACGACCTAAACCGTGAGCGGCCCAAGGACAGCGACCCGCAACTTGCCCAGGAGCACTATTTGAACACTTTGCCCGAACCCGAACGCCGTCGCTATCACCAAGCGCTCTGGCCGGCCGACGAGCCCGAGGTGACCATCGACCTGCCGCAGGGCATGACCTCCGGGGCGGCGTCCACAGGCTGTGTGGCGGAAGCCCGCATTCGCGTCTATGGGTCGGTGGAGACCTATTTGCGGCTGTCCCAGTTCTCCAACGCGTTGTCCTTGGTGAGCATCGATGCCTACGACAGGTCACGCAACGCCAAGACGATGGGTCTCTATGGCTGGTGCATGAAGCGGGCCGGCTATGCCGTCGACACCCCCAAGGAGGCGAAGGACCTGGCTCGGGAGCGGTTCGCCCACCGCCGGCCCGACGAGGTCAGCGACCAGGAACGGGCGATGGCGGTCAGCGACGCGACCTGCCAGGAATCCAGCGGCATCTACGACCGACTCGAAGCGGCGATCCTCGACGAGGCATCGGATTGGATCCGGAAGCACGAGACCGACATCCGGGACTGGGCCGAACGCCGGCGTGATTCACAGCGGCGAGCCGAACGAATTCTGGGGCCGTGACGGGTGGCGATCAGGGCGAGTGCGCGCCGGGGCGCGCCGGGGCGGCGTTGATCGGGATCGGCGGACCCGCATCCCGCGCGGTGGCTATCCGGGGGTTTCCCAGGTGACGTTTTCGGGGTGCTTGTCGGGTCGGAGGCCGCGCCAGGAAGGGTGGCGGAGGTAGCCGTCGGGGGTCTGCTGGAGGTAGGCGACCTCGCCCACAAGGTCGGGGTCGACCCAGCGAGCGGTGCGGGAGAACGGCGGCGGGACGTCGGTGTCGAACGGGCTGGCAGAGCGGGCCAGCGGCCTGAGCATGGCGGCGAGGTCGGCCAGCATGGCGTCGGTGAAGCCGGTGCCGACGTTGCCGACGTAGACCAGGCCGTGATCGTGGTAGACGCCCAGAAGCAAGGAACCGATCATGGTGCGGCGGCGGCCCTCGCCGGGTGTCCAGCCACCGATGACGACGTCGTGGTGCCGGACGTTTTTGATTTTGATCCAGTCGCGGCGGCCGCCGGGGTGATAGCGCGAGCTCAGCGGCTTGCCGACGATGCCTTCCAGGCCTTGCTCGATGCTCGCGTGGCGGACGGCGGCGCCGCCTTGCCACGATGGCGGCGTGTGCACCGGGCCGGTGCCGAGCCCGAGCTCGTCGAGCCGGGCGCGCCGTTGGGTGTAGGGGACGGGCAGCAGCGATTCGGGGCCGATGTGCAGCAGGTCGAAAACGTAGTAGCAGACCGGGACCGCGGCGAGCAGCCGGCCGCTGGGGCGGCGGACGTGCATGCGGGCTTGGAGGCGGCCGAAGTCCGGCCGGCCGTCGGCGAACGCCACGATCTCGCCGTCCAGCACGGCCGGAACGGGGATCATGCCGCTCAGCACGGCGAGCTCGGGATAGGTGGCGGTCATGTCCTTGTCGTTGCGCGACATCAGTCGTACGCCGCCGGTCCCGATGTAGGCGACCGCCCGCACGCCGTCCCACTTCAGCTCCCACGCATAGCGTGCCTCGTCGCGGGGCAGCTCGCGGCGCAGCGACGCCAGCATCGGGCGGATCAGGCGGGGCGGTTCAGCCATGGAGCGCCGCCCGTGCCGGCCGGCGAAAGCGGGGAGTCATCGCA
>CALAED010000147.1 GCA_937891035.1 uncultured Thermomonosporaceae bacterium
GAGCCGAGCCCGTTCGACCGGGGTGAGGTCGGCCTCGCCGAGATAACGCTGATCCGCCGCGCCGCGATGCTGGCGCTGGCGCTCGGGATTGGCGCTGGGGAGCTGTTCGGCGTGCTTGTCGCGCTGGAGGGCGACCCGGCGCTCCAGCGCTACTCGACGTTCACCGTCATCGGCGCCCCCGCGGCCGAGACGCGCGACCTGCACCGGGTCCTCGTGGGGAACGCGCCGGACCAGGCGCTGTGGCTGGCGCAGACGCTGTTCGCGGTGACCGCGTGGATGCGCGAGGCCGGGTTCGACGGCGCCGAGCTGGCCGAAATCCTCGGCGGGCGCCCCGACGCGCCGGGCGGCACGGCGGGAGGTACGGCGGGAGGTGCGGCGGGAGGTGCGGCGGGCGAGCTGTTCGACCGGCTCCAGGAAGATCTCGACCAGGTCGCCTTTGGGCCGGAGGCGCTGCGGTCCGACCGGTTCGGGGAGCGCGCCGCCCAGGCCGTCCACGACGTCCTGGTCGCCTACGACAAGGGCGTCGTCGCCGCCTTGGGCAGCAGGCTGCTCGACCTCGACCCCGACGTCGTCCCGGCCGCCGCCTATCACGGCGTCACCGATCTCAGCGTGGTCTACTCCTCCGACTTCGCCGGCTTCGGACTCGGCGACCGCCTCGCGGAGAAGATTTTCCGCAACCTCGTCTACCACGGCCGGCTGCACGCGGACGGCACGCTCGCCGTGGCGTCCGCCGAGGAGTTGACCGAGCTGACGCTGTCCGGCGACTTCGCCGACCTGCGCGAGTCGCTGTTCAAGACGATCGGCGCCACGATCAACGGCGCGGCCGCCTTTTACCCGTCCGACCTGGATCTCTACGACGCCCTCGGCGAAGAGCTGCGCGCCGAGCTCTACGACAACCTGATCTTCAACGGCTACCTGGAGGACAACGGCGACCTCGCCGACCCGGACTTCTTCCTCGTCCCGGACAACGTCGCGGCCTTCGCGGTGAACGTCGACCTCTCGGACGCGGAGGAACCCGTCGCCGCGCTGATCGAAGAGCGGCTGGCCGCCTTCCGCGACGAGCCGATCGCCTTCAGCCCCGATCCACTCGCCGGTCTCCGCCTGACCGACGCGCAACTGACCCGGCTGGTGGACAGCCTCCGGTTCAACGGCTACCTCGACGCCGACGGCTACTTCACCGGCCAGGCCGCGCTCGCCGAGCTGACGGCCCCGGCGTTCGCCGTCGCGGCCGAGTTCACCCGGCTGCGCCCCGCGATCCTGGCCGCCATCCAGGGGCAGATCGTCGCCCACCGCGCCGAGCTCACCACGTTCACCGCCGCCGACTTCGCCGAGCCGGCCGACGAGCTTGCGGCCGAACGCGTCTTCGCCGCCCTCGACGGCGACGTCCTCGTAGACGGCCGGGTGATCGTCGAGGAGGACTTCGCCGACCCCGAGGGCACGCTCGACCTCGGGCCCGGCTTCAGCGCCGCCGACCGGGCCCAGGCCTACACCCGCATCTTTCGCGTCCTCGGCGACCAGGCGCCCTACCGGGTGGCCCCGGCCGCGCTCGGCGACCTGGGGCTCACCGACGCCGAGCGCGACGCCCTCCTCGCCCATCTCGTCGGCTCGGGCGACCTCACCGACCGGCACTGCGTCGCCGCGGCCCGCCTCGGCTACTTCGCGAACGCCGACAACTCACTCGACTTCGCGCTGCCGGGCATGGAGGACTTCGCCCACGACGTGTTCTTCCTGCTGCACGACGCCGCCGTCGAGCTGACGGCCGCCGTCACCGAGGTCACCGGCACGCTGACGGCGCTCGCCGACAAGCAGGACAAGGCCCTCTATACCTGCCTCGCCGACGTCCTCGGCCTGTCGGACCCGGCCGCGCAGGCTCTGTGCCAGTCGGTCGCTGGCGGCGCGCGGCAGGCCCGCCTGCTGCTCGCCGGCACCGCCCTGGACGACGACACCCTGCCCGACGACCCGCGGCTGCCGCTCGCGCTGCGCCGGATCCGCCGATTCGCGCTGCTGGCCGCCAAGCTGGATCTCGACCCGGTCGAGATCCGCGCGGTCTTCCTCGACCAGGACCTCACCGGCAAATACCCTGAGCCGCTGACGCTGCCGCCCGGAGTGGACCGCGTCGAGGCCCTGCTCGACAGCAAGGACGGCACGATCTACCTGTTCGCCCAGGGCGGCTACTGGACGTACTCCGGCACCACCTACGCTCCGCTGACCCAGACCCGCAAGCCGCTCGAGGACCTGTCTCCGAACTTGTCCGCGCTGGCGGGGGTGGACGCGGCTTTCGTCCGGCCGGACGGCACCGAATGGCTGCTCGGCCACGACGCCGCCGGCGATCTCGCGACGTTCGTCCGGCAACCGGGCGGCCGGCGCTGGGCGCCGCGAGCGCAGACCTGGGGCAAGATCAAGAACAACTTCGCCGACCCGGCCCGCGTCGACAGCGCCTTCACCGATCGGAGCGGCCGGACCTACCTGTTCGCCGGCGACCAGTACGTCCGCTACTCCGGCGGCATCGACGTCGTCGACGAGGGTTACCCGCGCACCGTCGCCGAATGGTGGGAGCGCGAGGGACTGGACGTCGCCGCGGGCTCGCGGGTCGACGCCGGCTTCCAGGACCCGGACGGCACCGTCCACCTGTTCTCCGGCACCCGCTGGTCGACCCCAGGCGCGGCGGGCGAGGCCGCCGCCGTCTGGGGAGCCGTCCGCCCGACCTTCGCCGACCTGACCTCCGTCGACGCCGCCTACGCCGCGCCATCGGCCGTCCACTTCCTCTCCGGCGCCGAGGCGCTGCGCTACTCCGACAGCGTCGAAAACGACGGAGTGCTGGCCGACGAGGGCGTCCCGCGCCGGCTGGGCGGCGTACCGCCGCGGTTCGAGAGCGGCGTTGAGGCGGCCTTCACCGACCCGTCCGGGGTGCTGCACCTGTTCAAGGACGGCCAGACCGCCGCGCTGGACGGCACCGCGGTCTCGGAAGCGCGGACCGCCGACCGCTGGGGCGTGCTCGCCGATCCGCTGCCCGGCGGCACGGTCGACGCCGCGTTCGCCGGCCTCGACGGCAGGACGTACCTGTTCAGCGGCACGACCTACCTCCGCTACTCCACGGCCGACTACACCACCGCCGACTCCGGCTACCCGCGGGCGATCGACGCGGACTGGGGCGGCCTCACCCGGGTCGACGCCGCGTTCGTCATGGACGGCCGCACCTATCTGTTCGGCACCGGTGGCCTCCTGTTCGACCTGCCGCCGTCGTTCGAGCCCGATCTGGACGGCGGCCTCGCCACGCCGCGGCTGCGCAACCTCCTGCGCCAGCACGGCTTCACCCTGGACGGGCCGCCGGTCGCGGCTCCCGGCACCGGGGCGGCGGCCGCTCCGCCAGGAGGGGCGCCCGCCACCACCCAGTGGTCGCTGGCCACCGTGGAGGGCGGCACGCTCACGGTCAAACGCGAGGGCCTGCGGCTGAAGGTCTACAGCGACGACTCCCGCTGCTACGTGCGCTACTCGACGCACGACTACCGCACGCCGGACCCGGGGTTCCCCAAGCCGCTGTCGGACAACTGGTGGAACCTGCCAGACGACATGCGGCTTGGGCCGGTCGACGCGGTGTTCACCGGCCGCGACGACCGCACCTACCTGTTCGCGGGCGACCGGTTCGTCCGGTTCGACGCCCGGCACCGCTGGTGGTCGGAGCCGATGCCGCTCGCGGACCACTGGGACAGCATCCCCTTCGGCCGGGTCGACGCGGCCTTCGTGGGAGTGGACGGCCGTACCTACCTGTTCTCCGGAACCCGCTACGTCCGCTACTCGACCGACGACTACACCGAGATCGACGACGGCTATCCGGCGGACATCGCCGCACTGTGGGGCCGCGTCGCCAACAACCTCGCCCGCACCGGCAAGGTCGACGCCGCCCTCGTCTTCGACGTCACCGAAACGGTCGACGGCGTCGCGGTCCCGCGCACCCGCACGTACCTGTTCTCCGGCGACCAGTACGTCCGCTACTCCGGCGGGTACGACGTGATCGACGCGGGCTACCCGCGCGCCGTCTCCGCGCTCGCCAGCGAACCCGGTCTGGCGGCCCTGCCCGGGCCGCTCGACGGCGTCGACGCCGCGTTCTCCGACCGCCGCACCGCCTATCTGATCCGCGGCGGGCTCATCCACGCCGTCTCGACCGCCCAGTACCGCCGCTACACCGACGTGCCGGCGGTCGGCTGCGCCTTCGTCGAGGACGGCGCGATCATCGCCGAGACGAGCGAGGGCTGGGTCCATCTGTCGGCCTTGGAGGGGCGCGAGGTCTCCGCCACCCCGTTCCGCCCGCGCGCCCTGCGCGCCGTCCCGCCCCGCTACCAGGCGGACCTGGACGCGGTGCTGACCGGCGCGGACGGCAACAGCTACCTGTTCCAGGGCGAGTCCTGCTTCAACGTACAGCTGAACGCCGACTACCCGATCGCCGAGGAGTGGGGCCGCCCGCGCAACGCGATCCACGAGACCGGCGCGGTTGACGCCGCGTTCGTCGGCCTGGACGGCAAGACGTACCTGTTCAGCGACGATCAGTTCGTCGTCTACCCCGACGCCACCGGACTGATCGACGGCGACCCGCAGCCGATCGCGGCCAAGTGGGCCGGCCTGACCAGCGTCGTGCTCGCCTACGTGCACGAGGACCGCACGTACCTGTTCGAGCGCCCCGCCGGCGACGGCACCGTCCGCTACACGGTCTACACCGGCGCCTCCTACACCGCGCCCGCCGACGGTTACCCGGCCACCACCGGCCTGGACCACTTCGGCGCCCCGGACGGTTTCCCGTTCCCCGACGCCGTCCTCGTCAACGGCGGCACGCTGATCCTGCTGTCCGGCGAGAAGTGCGTCTCCCGGGACGGCCGCACCGGCCGCTGGTCGGTGGTCCGGCCGATCGAGCGGCTCTACCCGGGCTTCGGCCGCGGCCTGGACCAGCCGGACGGCCTGCGCACCGCGTTCGCGGCCGCCGACGGCGCCACCTACTTCTTCTTCGACAAGACCTACGCGGCCTTCCGCGACGACGACTTCGGGCCGCTGTCCCCGGTCAAGGACCACTGGGGCGTGAGCCGCAACCCGTTCATCGCCAAGGGCGGTACGGTCGACGCCGCGTTCGTGTGGCGCGGCCAGTACACCTACCTGTTCTCCGGCGACCGCTACGTGCGGTACACCGGCCGGACGTACCGATACATCGACCCCGGCTATCCCAAGCCGATCGCGGTCGAACTGCGCAAGGAACCGCCGTTCACCAAGCTCCCCGACACGTTCGAGGACGACCTGCTGCCGGGCGGCAAGGTCCACCCGATCGACGCCGTCGTCGGCAACGACCGCACGATCCACATCCTCATCGGCGCCGCCTGCCACACGGTCTCGCCCGAGCCGGCGGCCTCGCTGAGCCTTCGTACCCTCGGCCGGATCCGCAACACCCTGGCCGCGACCGGCAAGGTCGACGCCGCGCACGTCGCCGACCGCCGGATCTACCTGCTGTCCGGCGACCAGTACGTCCGCTACTCAGGGCCCGACCGGACCTACGTCGACGATGGCTACCCGCGCCCGCTCGCCGACCTGGCCGGGCCCGACGAACTGGACCTGCCGCCGCTGCCGCCGGACTTCCAGGACGGTCTGGACGCGATCCTGCGCGGCCCCGACGGCACGATCTACCTGTTCAAGGGCCGTACCTTCCGCGCCGGCGACGCCGTCTCGCCGATCGCCGGGCGCTGGGGCCTGGTCCGCAACTCCTTCGACTTCGACGGTCCGGCCGCCGCCTTCGTCGCGCCGTCCGGCGAGCTGTACGTCTTCAGCGGCGACCAGTACGTCCGCTACGCGGCCGCGAGCACGCTCGAACTGGTCGACCCCGGCTACCCGCGTACGGTCCGCGACGACTGGGGTGACCTGCCGGCGGCGTTCGAGGCGGGCCCGGACGGCGCGTTCGTCCTCGACGGCCGCACCTACCTGCTGAAGGACGAGGAGTACGTCCGCTATTCGAGCGGCTTGGACGCCGTCGACCGCACCTTCCCGCAGTCGTTCGCGCACCGCTGGTCCGGCACGGTCGACTATCGGCTGACCGACGTGCACACGATCGTCCGGTTCGCCGAGCTGTGCCGCGCCCACCCCGACGGCCTGGCCGCCTTCTTCCTGGACGGCGCCGATGACCCCTATGCGTTCTTGGCCGAGACGTTCGGCTGGGAGCTCGACGAGATCCGCTGGGCCCGCCGCAACATGGCGCTGCTCCGCCCGGACACCAGCGAGGAGCAGCTGTTCGAGATCGAGTTCCTGCTGGCCCTGACCGGCCTGTTCGCGTCGGCCGCCAAGATCGGCGCGGGCCCGTCGGAGTTGTACCCGGACGTCTGGGCGAAGGTCCACGGCCCCGCCCCCGATCTGGACGCGGCCGCGACGGCGCTGTTCGGGATGCTGGAACGCCGCACCGCGCCCGCGGACTGGCCGGTCCGCTCCGCCACGATCCGCAACGCGTTGCCATCGTCGCCCATGTCGACGTCAATCCTGTACGAGCGGTACCTGATTGACGTCGACATGGGCGACGATGGCACCACCACGCGGGTGCGCGAGGCGATCGCCGCCACCCAGCTCTACCTCCAGCGCTACCTCCTCGGCCTGGAGGAGGCCGCCCTCCCGGCCGGGGTCGACCCCGATGAGGTCAAGGAGCGGCTGCGCGAGTGGTGGACCTGGATGCGCAACTACCGCACCTGGGAGGCCAACCGGAAGGTCTTCCTCTTCCCGGAGAACTACCTGCGGCCCGAGCTGCGTTCCCGCAAGACCCTGGCGTTCAAGGCGCTGGAGGACGACCTGCTGCAAGGTGAGATCACCGCGGACACCGTGCAGGCCGCCTACAAGCGGTACCTCGACGAGTACACCGAGGTCTCGCGCCTGACCATCGCGGGCGGCTACGTCTACGCCGCCGACGGCGCCGCCCCCGGGGTCAGGGAGCTGGTGTTGTTCGGCCGCACCCGGACCGAGCCCCGCCGCTACTACTACCGCACCGCGCAGTTCCGCGACCGCGTCGGCGAGCCCCTGTCGGCGACCTGGGCGCCGTGGCACAAGGTCGAGGCCCAGATCACCGCCGACCGGGTCGCTCCGGTGCACGCCTTCGGCCGGGTGTTCGCGTTCTGGCCGGTGGTCGAGCCGGTCCCGCAGACCGAATCGGCCACGACGACCATCACCCCGACGGGATCCGGCGGCGGCCAGCGGGTCGCCGCGACCCAGCCAAACTACCAGGTCAAGATCTACTACTCGTTCCGTAACCTGAACGGCGAATGGGCCTCGGCGCAGTTGCTCGCCGCCGACACCGAGCAGAAGGGACAGATCACCGAGCCTGGCCTGTACGTGCAGGCGTCGCGGACGGTGCCGGGCGTCAGCGACCATGACTCGATCGTCGTCCAGTGCACCTACATGGTCGGGACGACGAAGGTCACCTCGGCGCTCATCCTCACGCCCGAGCTGTACGGGCTGCGCGCCACGGAGACGATGGCCCCGCCGAAGCCCGCGGACCTGTCGCGGCTCTTCCTTGAGCCGGCCGCCACGCCGATCACGACCGACCAGGTCGTGCGGTTCAACATGCCGGCCGACAGCCAGGACGGCCCCTGGTACAGCGTCGACCACAAGGGCGGCAGCTTCCTGTGCCGCCCCATCGCCGCCCCGTCAGAACCGGCCCCGCTCCAGCCGTTCGCTGGCAACACCGACCGGCTGCCGACCACCTGGAGCCAGGTCGACGCGGCCGTCCGCCTCCCCGACGGCACCCTCTACTTCTTCGACTCCGCGGGCGGCAAGTACATCGCCGCCGGGCCCGACAAGACGACCTCCCGGCAGACCAGGCAGAACACCGCCGACCGGTTCGGCGTCATCGGCACCAACCTGATGCGGACGGGCTTCGTCGACGCCGGCCTTGTCCGTGGCCGCACGGTATTCCTGTTCAGCGGCGACGAGTACTACCGCTACTCCACGTTCGGGACGCTCGACCCCGGCTATCCGAAGAAGATCGAGTTCAACACCGAGAACCCGCCCCTGCCCAACTGGACGAAGATCGACTTCGCCTTCACCGCTCCCGGCGGGGTGGAGGTCTTCTACTCCAAGGACCGGGCCGGGTTCGTCGTCTCCGGTGCGCTCGGCACGGTGCGGCCGGTGAGCGGCGACTGGCAGGTCAAGAACGGTCCGGACCGGATCGTGGTCCAGGACGACAAGCTCTTTTTGGTCTTCGGCGGCCAGTACATCCGGCTGCTTGCCGACCTCACCGCCGACAAGGCCCCGAGGGACCTCGCCAAGAACGCCGACGGCGTCCCCGAGCAGGGATCGCCAGGGCCGGTGCTCCGCGTCGGCGGGCTCGTCGTCTCCTTCGACAACACCAAGTTCACCTACACGGTGCGGGGGCCGGGCGTCGATGAGACGCCGCGGCCCAACCGCGAGCTCGGCCGGGTCCCGACCGAGATCAGCCGTACCGGCGTCGTGACCGCCGCCTATCTCGTCGGCACCACGCTCTACCTGGTCGGTCCGGACGAGTACGTCCGGTACACCCTTGCCGACGGCGCGATCCCCGAGTACATCGACGCCGGATACCCCAAGGCGATCCCCGAGCCCATCGACGTCGAGGACGCCGGCATCGCCGGCATCGTCGAGGACGCCGAGGACGCCGAGGATTCCCCGGAGCCGATCCGGGGCGTCTTCCAGCGGGGCGACCTGTGGTATGTGTTCACCCGCGCCGGCTACGCGATCCTCCCCGCGGGCCACGAGCTCGACACCGCGCTGACGTTCACGCCGTACCAGGGCAACTGGCGGGGGCTGCCCGCCGGCTTCACCGGCGACTTCACCGGCGGCTTCACCGGGATGCTGACCGGCGACACCGCGCTGTACTTCTTCCTCGGCGCCGACTACGCCGCCTATCCGACGTCCGAGCCCGTGCCCCGGCCGTACGAGATCACGGCGCTGCCCTACGACATCATCCGGCTGACCTCCAGCACGGCGTACGAGCTGAACCGGCGGCTGCTGACCGGCGGCGTCGCGGCGCTGCTCGACCCCACCACCCAAGAGCTCGACGAGCTGCCCGCCGTCAGCACGACCAACTCGGACGCCACCACGGTCCGGGTCGGAGACCAGGGGGTGGCGAGCGTGCCGGTCAGCTCCCACCTCGACTTCGACAGCTCCAACGGCCTGTACTACTGGGAGCTCTTCTGCCATGCGCCGCTCCTGATCGCCCAGGCGCTGACCGGCGCACAGCGGTTCGACGACGCCAGGACCTGGTACGAGTACGTTTTCGACCCGACCCGGCCCGCGAGCTACTGGCGGTTCCTGCCGTTCCTCGCGGTCGACGTCGCGGCCCTCGCCGCGGACTGCCGGGCGACCCTGGCCGAGCTGAAGCCGGGCACCCTCACCACCCGGCTCACCCCGATCCTGACCAACGTGGAGGAGATGGCGCCCGCCTTCCGGCACGCCAGGGCGCTCTCCGACGAAGAGATCGACGACCTCGACGACTACGCCGACGCCGGCCTCGCCCCCGTCTGGTCGGCGCTGGCCACGCAGCCGCAGGACCACCCGGCCGTCAAGCGGCTGACCGAGCGGGTGTCGATGATCGCGCGGCTGCGCCGGCAGTACGACCTGATAGGCGACCGCGAGGCCCTGCTGCACGCCTACTTGGACGACCCGTTCGACCCGCACGCCATCGCCGAGCTCCGCCCGGAGGCCTTCCGGCGGGCCGTAGTGATGGGCTATATCGACAACCTGCTCGACTGGGGCGACATGCTCTTCCGGCGTTACACCGCCGAGAGCGTCGACGAGGCCCGGATGCTCTACATCTACGCCTACGACCTGCTCGGCCCCAGGCCGCACACCGTCGGCACGGCCGCGCTGCCGCCCGCCGCCCCCTACGAGCTTGAGGAGGGGGAGGGGCCCGGCGAGACCGGCCACCTGACCGCAGACGGCACCTTGCTGGAAAACAGCGGCGAGGTCCACGCGGGCATCGCCAGCCCCTACTTCTACGTGCCGGGCAACGACGTGCTGCTGGAGTACTGGACCAGGGTCGAAGACCGGCTCACCAAGATCCGGGCGTCGCTCGACATCATGGGGATCAGCCGTCCGCTCCCGCGGTTCGACCCGCCCGCGGACGTCATGGCGCTGGTGCGGGGCGCGGCCGCGGGTCTGTCCACCGAGCAGGTCGTCGCGGCCATGGCGGCGCCGCTTTGGCCGTACCGGTTCGACGTCGTGCACCAGCGGGCCAAAGACCTGGCCGACCGGGTCCGGCAAGTCGGCGCCCAGCTTCTTGACGCCATCGAGCGGCATGACGGCGAGCGGCTGCTGTCGATGCGTCACGGGCACGACGCCGAGATCTTGTCCCTCGCCCGGCAGATCAAGGAAACCCAGGTCAAGATCGCTGAGGAGGGCCTGGCCGAGATCAGGGCGTCCCGCGACGCCGCCCAATGGCGGGTGAACCACTACGAGAAGCTGATCGCCGACGGGCTGTCGCCGCTCCAGGAGGCACAGCTGTCGATGCTGGGAATCGCCGCCGCCGCGCAGTTCACCGCGGGCGGGCTGAAGATCGCCGCGGCGATCGCGAGCGGCCTGCCGCAGACCCACGTCGGCCCGTTCATCTTGGGCTGGTCGGCCGGTGGCGACGAGATCGGCGACGCTCTGACGACCGGCGCTGACGTCAGCTCCTCGTTCGGCGAAGGGTTCGGCATGATCGGCGAGCTGCTCGGGGCGAAGGCCGACCATGAGCGCACCGAGCAGGACTGGGAGATCCAGCTCGCCACCAGCCGCTCCGAGTTCGACCAGCTCGGCCACCAGGTCGCCGCCGCCGAGCTGCAGGTGGCGGTCGCCAGGCGCGATCTGGAAATCCACCTGCGGCAGCTGGCCCAGGCCGACGCCGTCACCGACTTCCTCGCTCAGAAGTTCGCGAACGCCGAGCTGTTCGGCTGGATGGCCGGGCAGGTGTCCGGCCTGTACTTCCAGACCTACCAACTCGCCTACGAGATGGCCCGCGCCGCCGAACGGGCCTACGAGTCCGAGCGCGGCGCCGTACCCGGCATCATCCGGCCCACCTACTGGGACAGCCGGCGTAAGGGCCTGCTGGCCGGCGACCAGCTCGCCCTCGACCTCGACCGGCTCGGCCAGGCCTACGCCGCCTCGCACACCCGCGGAATGGAGATCACCAAGCGGGTGTCGCTGCTGCGGCTCGACCCGCTCGCGCTGCTCAACCTGAAGAACGACGGGCGATGCGAGTTCGCGCTCACCGAGACCCTGTTCGACCGCGACTTCCCCGGCCACTACCTGCGGCAGATCAAGTCGATCAGCGTCGCCTTCACGACCGGGGACGGGCCGGTCAACGTCAACGCGGTCCTCACCCGGATCGACGGCAAGACGGTCCTGCGGCCCGACCCCAAGGCCGTCCGGTTCCTGCTCGACCCCAAGGGCGCGCCGCCCGACAGCCTGCGGGCCGACTGGCGGACCGGGCAGAAGATCGCGCTGTCAGAGGTGGTCGAGGAGGGCCGCGACGACAGCGGCGTGTTCGACCTGCGCTTCGACGACCCGCGCTATCTGCCGTTCGAGGGGACCGGGGCGGTCTCCCGCTGGCGGCTGGAGACTCGGCGGCCGCCCGCCGACCTGCTGGACGTCACGATCATCGTGAAGTACACGGCCGAGGACGGCGGCGAAACCTTCGCCACCGCCGTCCGCGGGATGCTCAAGCCGTACCCCATGGCGGTGGCCATCGACGTCATCCAGGAGTTTTCCGACGAGTGGAGCGCCTTGCTGCGGGATGGCGGCGACCTGCTGCTGCCGGTCACCCCGGATTGGGTCCCGGACATCTCCGGTCGCCAGATCACCGGCCTGGCCGCCCTGTACGGCACCTATTCCGGCGGCGGACCCGTCCGGTTCCTGCTGAATGGCGATCCCAGGTTCGCGTTGCCGGCCGGCCGGATCGTCGGCACGCCCGGCCTCACCGTGGGCTCCCACGACTGGAGACTCACGCCGGAAGGCGACCCGAACGACCTGTTCGGTCTCACCCTGGTCGTCCTCTACCGGGCCCTTCCCTGACCTATCGCACGTCCTGGAGTGAGCAGATGTCCGAATCGTCGTTGACGTCATCGAAGCGCAAGGGAAAAAAGCCCAAGACGCCCAAGCCCAAGAAACCGTTCAGCAGCCGGACCAAGTCCGCCATCCTGTCGTCGTCGGACGACGCGCCGTCCACGTCGTCGAAGGGCTCGGGTTCCGACCTCCCGGAGGTCAAACGGCGCAGGATCGGGGACGGGGACTTCACGACCGACGCCACACCCCGGCCGACGTTCGAGGTCCGCAAGCACGACGATCTCCCCGCGATGACCAAGGTCAAGCTCCTCCCACGCCTCGTCGCCAAGGCCGCCAAGATCGCCGGGATCTCGTTCGGCCGCAGCCGCACGCCGTCGCCGTTCGGGGGCAAGATGGGCGACCACACCGGCTCGTGGGCGAGCGTCGTCGACTCTGTGCACGCTCGCCTGTACGGCCAGGACTTGGCCGGCGCGGTGGGCGAGCTGACCACCATGCAGGCGGACGCGCAGGCGTGGATGAACGACAAGGACGCGACCGGCACGAAGCTGTGGCAGATGCTGGATCAGACAGCCCGGGACCGCCGGCAAAAGGTCCTGGGGCACTACGCGTTCATGGTGGACGACCTGCTCACGCGGGCCCGCGGTCTGCTTTCGAAACCGGGGTCGGACGGGCAGGTCGCCGAGCTGCTGGCCGAAGCCACCGCGCACCATCTGGCGTTTTTGAACTACCTGCCGTTCGCGACCGTCCCGGCCGCTGGCGACTCCGGTTCGAGGGGGTCGGGCGAGGGCACGGCGCGCGCCAAGGTCTTGGACGTCGAGTTGGACGTCGAGGCCGACCTCCAGTGGGCGGAGTACCAGGAGCGAGAGAACGAGAAGGATAAGCGGGAACGCCTGGAGGCGGAGGCGGCCGCGAAGCTGGAGAGGGAAAAAGGCGAAACCCCGGAGGAGACCCTCCGACGTGAGGCCGACGAGCGCGCGGAGGCCGAGGAGGCCAAACGACAGCAGCTGGCGAACGCCCACGAAGGGCTATGGGGATTGTTCTCCATGGAGGCCGCGGTCCGTGCCGCCGACGTCGAACGCGGCGTGGCTCCGGCCAAGATCGCCGAGCACCTCAAGCAGCTGGAGAAGTTGCAAGGCCTCACCACCGACGTGAACCTCGTCCTCTCCAGATTCATCCTCCCGCCCGGCGAGGAGGATCCGATAACGGGCAAAAAACGCCGGCGCTCGTCGGCGAAAACCGTCCCCGACCTGGACAAGGTCCGGGCGAACGTCGAGGATATGCTGCGAACCGCCGAGCAGTTCCAGCGGGCGAACCTGCCGAACCTGCCCTACAAGCAAGAGGTGCAGCCGCTCGTGACGGACCTGATCAAGGCCCTCCAAGGCCTCCAGACGATCACCGGCAAAGTGGCCCCTGGTGAGTCCGACACCTTCGAGGTGCACCAAGAGACGCTCACGAGCAGGATGGGCCCGCTGAACGCGCTCGTATCGCGACTGAGCGTCGATCCCGAGACCGCCCGGGCGGACAGCGCGCTGCTGCTGGCGCATCTCGTTCGCGAGCACCAGAGGACCGTGGCGCGGGCCTACCCCAACGCCGTCGAGCAGACCGAGTTCCTCGGCGCGAATCCGGACGAGGACGCGAAGCAACGGGCCGCTGCACGGATCTTGAGCTACATCACCGACAAGGACAAGGGAGTCAAGGGAGTAGAGGACGAGCCGGCCCGCCGGCTGGCGGCCATGGTCGTGGAGCTCTACCCGGGGCTCGGTGCCACACCCACGCCGGGCCCGAAGACCCGGTGGGTGGCCGACTCGCGAAATTCGAGCCTGGTCGCGGCGTTCAAGGACGGGAATCTCTCCATCCAGGGACGGCCCCCCACCCCACCCGGGGTCGGCGGCATGGGCTCGCACACCACCGCCTGGGTGGTCGAGAAAAACTGGATGCTCAAGAAGGTGGCCGAAGTCGGCAAGGACGAGATCGTGGAGACGCTGCAGGATGCGGCCAAGGCCGAGCTGAACGACCATCTGATGACGAAGCTCGCCCACCTCCTGCCGGCCGAACAGCTGGCAGCCGGTCAACTCGGCATCATTTTCGACGCCGCGCTGGACGTCATGGCCGCCACCGAGCCGACCGAGGCGATCACAGCCTTTCTGTCCTTCCGCAACCTGCTGCCCTACGCGACGGTTGACGCGGGCGACCGGGGCGGCAAAGGCGAGCGGGCCCGCGCGGCCAAGGACATCGTGTTCGACGACAAGTCCCTGCAGGCCGCCATCGAACAGAAGCTCGGCGAGCTCAGTGATGACAGGCTGGGCGACACGATCAAGACCCTGCGGGGCGTCGCGGACTTGCTGCGAAAGGACTACGACGCCCTCGCCGAGTCCGACGATGTTGAGATGACCGATTCCACCGACGAGGCGGCCCCGCAGACCTGGCAGAGCGTCCCCGAGGTGGCGAAAGCCGTCACCGCCACGATCGACGCCCTGCTAGACGAGGCCGATCGCCTCGAGAAGGCGCGCGGCGGGAAGGCCGACGCGATGGCGGGCGTGTGGGACACGATTTACGCAACGCGAAAGACCGAGCACGACCGCGTCTACGCCGGCTCCTGATATCTGGAGGCCGCGGCCGGCGCTCCGCTCCGGCCGAACGGCTCCCGATGTGGTCTCACGCGACGCGCCACACTCGGGACAGGGCGCGTGCGTCCGACAGCGGATCGCCGTGAACGAGGAAGAAGTCGGCGGGACCGCCGACTCGGATGCGACCCGCCTCGGGTTCGCCCAGGAGATCTCCGGCCCGCCACGTCGCTCCGGCCAGCGCTTCCCACAGCGGGACGCCGAGCTCGGCCAAGGTCTCGATCTCCCAGCTCAGCTGGTTCGCGCGCAACGAACCACCGCCGAAATCCGATCCGACCGCCAGCACCACGCCGTGAGAGTGCGCGAGCCGGACGCTCGCGTGGGCACGTTCACGCCGTTCGGCCAACCGGATCACATCCTCTTCGGTGGCGAACCGCGGTATCGACGTGGTGGTGGCGAACGTCCGCATGGACTCCAGGACGCCGAGCGTCGGCACGAGGACGATTCTCGTGGCCGCCATCTCGGCCACCAGGTCGACATCAAGGTGCCAGCCGTGTTCGAGGGCGTCGCAACCACCGGCGACGGCCGCCCGCGCGCCGGGCAACTGAGTGGTGTGCGCGGTCACCTTGGCGCCGCGGGAACGAGCGAGCGCCACCACCTTCGCGACCTCGCCCGCGGTGAACGGACTCGTGTCGGCGTCGGGGCCATCCATGTAGAGCTTGACGAAATCGGCCCCCTCGTCGAGTTGCTGTGCGGCCGCCGCCGCAAGCCCGTCGCCGTCGGCCACCGGGATGCTGATCTCGCGGAGAGCTTCGAACGACGCGTGTGTCAGCCAGGTGCCGGCGGCGCGGACGTACGGATAGTCGCGGTCGCCCCGCCACCGATCGCGGGCCACCAGCGAAAGAGCGCGCGCACCCTCCGGTGCCCGCGCCCGCGCCGCCCCCACGTCGCGAGCCCAGCGCACTCCCGACTGGCGCAGCAAACGCGCGTTGTGCTCGGCCGCTTCCAGCTGTACGTCGTCGGGATCGGCCGCCCGCGCCACCCAGTCGGCGCCACCCGGCATGGTGAGGTGGCTGTGGCAGTCGACCAGCCCGGGCACGATGGTGGCACCACGAGCGTCGATGACCCGCTCTCCCGCCGGGCCGCGTGGCGAGTACTCCGTCCGGCTGTCTTCGATCGCGACCACGACGTCGCGCTCGACTATGACGTCGACGTCAAGGCGCAGCCGGTCGCCGCGCGTGTCGGTGATCGCCGCGCCATGGTAGATGACCGGCTTCGCGTCGGCCTGGCCCGCACACATCGTTTCGCTCCTTCGTCCTGGGTCTCGGATCGGGGCGGCGCCCGCCCGATGGTCACCCGGCCCAGCTGAGTCGAGGATGACGTCCATGGCGGCGGAGGGCTAGATGCGACCTTCAGGTGGCGACGTCGAACCGGGGGGCCGACCTGGTCAGCACGGCGGTCGCCGGCTTGACCGGCCAGCGACCGGCCAGTTCGTCCGCGAGCGTGGCCGTCAGCCGCGGGACGTCCGTGCTCGCCGACGGGTGCAATGCCTCCGCGATGATCAGGACGTTGGTGGTGGTGTCCCGGACGGCCGAGTGCCCGCTTGGCCGGTCCGTCCAGCGGCGGGCGATCGGCCGGCCACCGGCCACGACGAGCGCTACCTGTTCCGGGCACTTCGCTGACGCCGGCGGTGGCCGGTGATTTCCCCGATGCGCGTGGCGGCCGGTCCGGGGGATCATCGGGCCACGTCGGCGTGTGCCGGTGCCGCCTCGCGAGTGGAGTGTGCGCGATGATCTTGTCGTCCCGAACGTCCCGGGTCCTGCTGTGCGGCGCCGTCGCCGTCGGCGTCATCATGGCCCCGGCCGTCGCGACGGCGGGCCGGGAGCAGGCCGGCCCGCGAGGGCAGGCGGGGGAGGTGGCGACGCCGGCCCTGCGGGGGCCCATCCCCGGGACCGTGCCGGGCGACCCGAAGGCCGCGGACGTGCGCGACACCTACCCGTGGATGTCCACGAACGTGGATCTGGCCGCCGCCGGGTACGTCGAGCAGGAGTTCCATGTCTCCGGCCGGGCCGACGCCTACAGCACCGCCGGCGATCCGGTCGGCTCCGATGTCCCGTACCAGACCCGCGTCATCGTGCGCCGGCCGGTGCATCCGGCCAAGTTCAACGGCACGGTGCTGGCCGAATGGCAAAACGTGACCGCCGGGTACGACCTGGACGCGATGTGGAGCCACCAGCAGATCATGCGCGAGGGGTACGCGTGGGTCGGCGTGTCCGCCCAGCGTGTCGGGGTAGATCATCTGCGCGGGTGGAGCCCCGCCCGGTACGGCGATCTGGACGTCACCGGTGGCGGCCGGTTCATGGCCGACGAGCTGTCCTACGACGTGTACGCCCAGGTCGCCAAGGCGCTGCGCGGCGGGTCAGGCGAGGTCAGGCCGCTGGGCCGGTTGCCGGCCAGGACGATCTTGGCCGTCGGAGCATCCCAATCGGCGGGTCGGATGACCATTTACTACGACAATGTGCTGCCCAAGACCGAGGCGGTCTTCGATGGCTTCGCCAACATCGTCGGCAGCGCACCGTCCAGGAAGGGCGCCGAGCCGGTGTTTCAGGTGCTCTCGGAGACGGACGTGCGCAACCCGGTCCGCCGTCCCGATGATGACCGGTTCGTCCGCTGGGAGGTCGCCGGGGCGGCGCATTCCGGCTGGAACGGCCAGGAGTACCGCCGTCCAATCCTCGAACGCGACCTGGGCGCGGCCCCGTCGTTCAACTGCGACCAGCCGCCCTGGAGCCGCGTCCCGCTGCACCACGTGATCGCCGCGGCCTATGGCCACCTGACCCGGTGGAGCGGGTCCGGAGCCCGGCCACCGGCCGCCCCGCCGTTGGAGCTGAACCCGGACGGCACGAAGCCGCGCGACGAACTCGGCATCGCCCGCGGCGGCATCCGGCTGTCGCAGGTCGATGTGCCGACCGCCCTCAACACCGGCGACAACTCCGGCGAGTCGTTCTGCCGGCTGTTCGGCACTCACATCCCGTTCGACAGGAGCCGGCTCGACCGGCTCTACCCGTCCCACGGCGGCTACGTCGCGGCCGTCGCTACCACCGACGGACGCAACGTGCGCGCCGGTTACCTGCTGCCCGGCGACGCACTGCGTAACCTGCGAGACGCCGTCGCCTCAGACATCGGCAAGCCCTAGCCGGCGCCCTCGTCGGCGTGGGCCGACCGGACGCGCTCCCCACCCCCTGGTGCGCCGGATCAGGACACATCAATGCGCCAGTGATGGCACCGAAGGACGCGCCCGCCGAACTTGAAGTCGCACTCTCCGAGGTTCACGAACCCGTTCTTCTCGCAGATCCTGTTGGACGGGCCGTTCGGCACCGCGGGAAAGGCGTGGATCCGCCCGAACATCCGCTCCGCCCGCGCCTTGTCCAACACCGCGTGTACGGCCCGACCCATGATTCCCCGGTTTTGGAACTCCGGTAGGACCATCCATCCGATCTCGAAGATCGTCTCATCCGCATGGGAGGACTCGAAGACCATGACGGTGCCGGCGGCCGAAGGCGAACCGTCCGGGATCACCTTGAGCGGCCAGCATCGCCCCTCGGCGGCCATGGTCAGCGACTTCGCATGCGCTCGCTCGATGGCCTCCGGTGGCCGGGGACCGCCCAACTCGGCCATCATCACCGGGTCGGTCTCCATCCGCAGCCGCAACTCGACATCCGCCGCGGTCATCATCTCGAGCCTCATCACGGCACTGTAGTAGCCACGACTGACAATGCGCTCTCCCGGCCGATGAAAGGACAATCGAGCATGCCGTTGCGACGACGACCAGAAACCACCCAATTCCGCGCGTCGCGGATGGAGTCGTGATGGCAGAGGCCGCCGACGACCGGCCGGCCGTCCGGGTGATCTGTGTCGACGGGGCCGGCCGGATCCTGCTCTTGAAATGGCACGACGACGTCGACGACGTCATGCTGTGGGAGCCGCCCGGCGGTGGCGTTGAGCCTGGTGAAACGCCGCTGCTCGCCGCGCGCCGGGAGCTATATGAGGAGACGGGGCTGCCAGGCGACGCGGTTGGGGAGCCCTGCGTCATGGTGCACCGCCGGTTCCGGTGGCTTGGAATCTGGTACGAGAAGGTGGAGCCCTTCTTCCTAGCCCGGTTCGACGTCGCCCCACCCGTCCGGCCGACCGCTTTCACCGCCGACGAGCTCGACGGTTATCGCGGACACGGCTGGTTCACGCCCGGGCGGCTCGCCGCCTTGGACGACCAGCTTGAGCCGCCGGACCTGCTGGATGTCCTGGCCCGGCTCGGCGTCGGGTGAGGTGGCCATCTATTGCGAGATCTTAAAAAAGAGATACCGTTGGGCATATGAACGCCTCGATGGAGCCGCCTGACCGGCCGGGATTGGCAGACCAGCCGGAGCCCGACGACCTGCCGGTTCTCCCCGGCTTCCGGGAGATGGCCATCCGGCATCGGCGGATGACGGAGCACCGTCGCCGGTTGATCGCCCAGCTCGTCAGCCACCGCAGGGCGGTGGGGCTTTCGCAGACCCAGATAGCGGCCCGCATGGGCACCTCGCAGTCGGCGGTCGCGCGCCTTGAAACGGGAGACGCCGATGTGCGCGCCTCCACGTTGGAGCGCTACGCGGCCGCGCTCGGACGCGTCATCAGCTGGCAGGCGGACGCACCGCCCAAGGAAGGACCACGATGAACACCTCCTCTTGGCCGCCTGAGCAAGAGCCGGATCCCCGGCGGTTCCGTCCGGGGTTCTCGCCCTTCGGGCAACCGGACACCCCCTCGCGGACCGCCGAGGCCCTCACCCCGATCCGGGTGACCACCTATGAGGTCCATCCGGCCCGCCAAACGCGGATGGTGATGGTCCATGGCACCGTCGACGAAGAGCGCGCCACGGAGCTGTGTTCGCAGCTCATGACGCTGGACGCGCTGGGCGACGAGCCCATCATGATGAACCTGCGGGCACGCGACGCCACCTTGGACGCCGCCTTCAGCATGGTGGACACGATCGATGTGCTCACCTGCCCGGTTCATGCGCTGGTGGTGGGCGAGGTCGGTGGCGCGGCGCTGGCCATCCTGTCGTCCGCCCAACGCCGGGAGATGACCCGGCACGCGATCTTGCGGCTGAACGAGCCGAGGCAACGGTTCGACGGTACAGCGGCCGAGCTGGCCGAGCGCGAGAAGGATCATCGTAGGCTGGTGGGCGCCCTCTATCAGCGGCTGGCGGAGATCACCGGACGGGCTGTCGAGGAGATCCGCGATGATGCCGAAAGGGGCCGGATTTTCACCGCCACCCAAGCGCTCGCCTACGGTTTCGTCCATGATGTGGCCGGTATGGCGCCGCCTGGACTCGCTTGACCCCGGAAGCGTCTTTCGCGGTGAACCGGCAGCTCACATCGACGCTACATCCAACGCGCCGCCGGTCAACGCTGGACTTTCTGGCGAAGGTGGGGCGGCAAGGAAAGGGTGATGTCGTGGGCGGCTTCCCAATCATAGATCGAGGAGAGCTGGACGCCGGCCAAAAAGAACTCATCGGCGGTAAGGTCGCCAACGACGATTTCTTCGGCCTCAGCGGCTAGTTCGGCGCGAATCAATGTCAGGTTCGCCCGCAGCGCGGCGCTGGCCCGGCGGTGCCCGTCGATGATGAAGAATCGATGGCCGTCGTAGCCGACTCTAATCGGTGGCAGGTCATAAACGTTTGTCGCGGCGACCTTTCGCACTAGGTCGTCGCCCGCGGGCTCCCACGCTCCCCGCAGATTCTTGATTTGTTCCGTGGGGTAGAGCCGGCGCGGGTCGAGCAGCAAGGAAAGCTCTCCGCCGGCGTAGCGCTCGAACGCGTCGACCACGTGTGATGCGACTTCCTCTGGGCGCGTGCGGGTGGTGTCGCACACCAGGCTGTAATTGCGCAGTCGAGCTTTATCAACATGATAGCGGGCAAGGAACCGTGCGCGTTCGCTCGCGCTCCGTTCGTGCAGGTGCTGCTTGGCCTCCTCGATCGAGGCATATGATTCGACGCCGTCGGCGGGCCGTGCCATGACGCGCTGCGCGGCGACCGTGGGGTCGGTGACGAGGTGCACCTTGAAAGCATCGGCGAAGAAGTGCCAGCCCAATCGGCTGTCCACGATCATCGCCTCATCGGACAACGCCAGGTCCTGCTGAATCCGGTCGACATGAGCATCAATATTGAGATCTCGTTCGGAATGGCGATTTAGCTGCAGTGCGGTCATGCCCCGCTTCTGTGCTATCTGCCGATAGATATCGCCCATGCTGATCCGGCGCCGGCCGAGCCGGTTGGCGAGCTCA
>CALAED010000148.1 GCA_937891035.1 uncultured Thermomonosporaceae bacterium
TCAGACAGATACGCAGAGTCAAGACATATCGTTGGTGATCGACGAATCTCCTGCCGGGCCTATGCCGGACAGAGCGCGTTCGGCGGCGTCGAAGCGGGCGCAGAACTCTTCGGCCGCCGTCTGCTCGGCCACAGCACGCAGCGGGCGGAGCCGGCTGAGGATGCGGGTGGAGGTGAGCTGCTCATCGAACTCGCGCAGTACGGTCATCCCTTCCGCGACTGCCTGTGATCGGTCGCCCTGCTCCAGAAGCGCATCGGCAAGCGAGGTGCGCCGAAGCGTCCGATCGCGGCGGGAGCGGGCGGGGTCGTCGAGCTCAGCTGCGAACAGCGCCGTGGCGCGAGCCGGTTGGCCGAGCGACAACCGTCCCCAGCCCTCAACATTTGTGATCTCCGACTCGGTGACGAAGCCGCTCAACGGCGAGTCGGCCGGGTGGGGGCCACGCTCGAGTTCTCGGCGGGCCCGCGTGATGGCCGCCCGGAATGCCAACTCGTCGCCGAGTTGGGCGTGCGCCATCGCCTGCCGCAGTGCGATCAACGCGTGCAGGCGAGGCGATGGCTCATGGCGCGCGGCTTCGGCGGCCCGGTCGGCAAACCGCAAGGCTTCCCGCGCGAGGCCGCGCTGGCCGGTGGCCCGGGCGAGCTGATAGGACTGCTGGGCCAGGTAGGTGTACACATGCACGGTGAGCGCAGGGTCGTCGGCGCTGTCCGCGAGCAGTGCGGCGTCTTCGTACACGCGGCGGGCGAGTACCTGATCGTTGCAGTCGAAGGCCTCGTAGCCGGCGAGGACGCCCAGCTCGGCCGTGACCACGAGCAGCCCGCGGCCGATCTCGGGGCTGTAGTCGCTCTCGTCGAGCATGGTGCGGGCCTTGGCGAACTGCCGCGTGGCCTGGCGCAGCACCGCGCCGCCGCCCAGCTCGTCGCCACGTCCGCTCAACTGCTCCACACAGGCGCGCAGATAACGTACGTGCCCCGCGTCGACTCGGTCCGGCACCTGTATCGGCGGCATTAACCCCGAGGCCGCCAGACCGGCCGCCATCCCGTTGAAGGAACGGCGCGACACTTCATCCACCATTGCTCCTGGAGTTTCGACATTGTTGTCCGTTTCCAGGATGGCATCGGCTCGGCCGAAGACCAGGGGTAGCAGCGCCTCGCGCGGTATATCGACCGCGTCGACGAAGCGGAGCAGCTCGCGGATGTCATAGAGGGTCTCCCGGCAACCGCGTTCGATCATGCTCACCGTGGCCTGAGACCAGTGCCCGACCACGTTGGCCAGCTCCAGCTGAGACAATCCCGCCGCGGTCCGCAGGATCGCCAGCATCGCACCGACATCGGTACGAGCGAGCGCCTGCCGCATCGGCAGCGAGTCCCACAGCCACGTCGGGGCGACCGAGCCGGTCTCACGAACGGCCCTCGAGCATGGCCCGCACAGGGGATCGGAGTTGTATCGGCTCAACCGGCTGAATCGGCAAGCCGGGCACACACGATGAGAAGACACGGGCGTCCTTCCAAGCCGAACATGGTCACTCACAGGTAAGAGGCTATGGCTGACCGTAATCGGGTCGACAGACGGGTGCTATACCGATCTGTCATGAGGGCGCGCCGTTCGGTCACGTCAGATCGCTGTTGTTGGACCGGGTGGGCGCCCCCGACGCGGCCCACCCGGATGTCTCAGGGCAACAAGAGGTTGAGATCACCAAACTCGTGCCACAAATAGCCCTCGGTGAGCGCCGCTTCGTACGTTCGTGCCAGCAGCTCGGGCCCGGCGATGGCGGTCAGCATCAGCAGGTGCGACGACCGGGGCTCGTGCAGGCCGGTGAGCAGGCCGGCGACGGCGCGCACGCCGTGCTCGGGGGTCACGATGTGCTCGGTCCAGCCCGCGCCGGCCCGCACGGTGCCGTCGGCGGCGGCCACCGTCTCCAGCGCCCGGACCACCGTGGTCCCCACCGCGATGACCCGCCCGCCGCGGTCTTGGACGTGGTTGACGATGTCGGCGGTCGCCGCGGGCACGTCGTAGCGTTCGGCGTACGGCGGCTCGTGCGCCTCGGGGGAGGCCACCCCGGTGTGCAAGGTCAGCGGCGCCATCAGCACGCCCTTGGACACGAGCCTGGTGACCAGCTCGGGCGTGAACGGCCGCGACGCGCTCGGCATCTCCGCGCCGCCGGCCCGCCGGTCGAGTGCGAAGACGCTCTGGTAGGCAGAGGCGGGCCAGTCGCGCGGGACGTAGGAGTAGCGGATGGGCGCGCCGTAACGCAGCAGATAGGGCACCACGTCGGCGTTCAGCCGGGCCTGCCACAGTCGGTCGGTGTGCCGCCTGATCAGCGTCAGCGTGGCGCCGCCCGGCAGCGGAAACCACTCGCCCGGGCGGCCCCCGCCGTACGGCTTGGTCGCCTTGCCCGCTCGTCGCCGCAGCTCGACCAGCCACACGCCGGGGGCGTCGCGCAGCGGCGTGGAGAAGTGCACGGCGAGCCGGTCCAGCCGTACGGCGGCCGGCAGCGTCGCCGAGGTGTTCACGACGAGCAGGTCACCCCGATCGAGCAGATCGGGCAACTCGCGGAACTCGTGGTGACCGATCTCGCCGGTGCCGCGCCGGCCGACCAGCAGCCGTACGTCGTCACGGGCGCGGCCGCGTGCCTCGGGTGGTTCGTGCGCCTCCAGCTCCGGGGGAAGCCGGAAATCGAGCATCGTTGGTCCTCGGTCGGTCGGATCGGTCATCGGACCGGGACCAGGTCGGCGGCGCGGTAGCGGCCGCTGGGCCGACGTTCGCCGATCAGTGCCAGCAGCGCCGGGACGGCCAGTACTTCGGGGAGCGGCTCGCCCGACAGGTCCTCGCCCGGCATCGCGTCGGCCAGCATCCGCGTGCGCATCTCGCCCGGGTCCACCCACCACACGGCCAGGTCCGGCTCCTCAACCGACAGCACATGGGAGATCTGGTCGAGCGCCGCCTTGGTGGCGCCGTAGCCGCCCCATCCCTCGTACGCCTCGACCGCGGCGTCCGATGAGATGTTGAGCACCGCGCCGCGTCGCGCCCGCAGTTCCGGCAACAGCGACTGGGTCAGCGCGAGCGGCCCGACCACATTGGTGGCGAAGGCCCGCTGGAGCGCGTCCGCCGGATAGTCGGCGAGCCGCGGCAGCGGCGCCGCGCCGAGCGTGCTCGCGTTGTTGATCAGCAGCTCGAGTCCGCCCGCCGCCTCGACGGCATCGGCCAGGCCGGCTCGGTGCCAGGAGTCGGAGATGTCGCCCGGCACCGCCGTGGCGGCTGGGAGTTCCTTGGCGACCGACTCGAGGTCGTCCACGCCACGAGCGGAGATGATCAAATGCCAGCCGTCGGCGGCCAGGGCATGCGCGAGCGCGCGGCCGAGGCCCCGGGAGGCGCCGGTGATCAGCGCCGTTTTGGTCGTCTCTGTTGTCGTATGTGTCATGCCGTCGACGCTAGGAAGCCCCGGTCCGGACGGCATCGGCCATGCGCCCCGGCAGTTGCTCGGTACTTCGGCCTAGGACGGGCGGCCGAGCGCGGACCGATGTGCTCATCCTGACCGGCGGGTAGCGTGCTGACCATGACGAACGCGCCGGTCGACGACCTGGGTCGCGACGATCGCGACGCGGCGCTGCACGCCGTGAGCGGCGCCGTGCTCGCGGTCACCCGGCACCTGTCGGTGCGCGAGGTGTTCCAGGTGATCGTACGGGCGGCGGCGCGGCTGCTCGACGCGCGCTACGCGGCGCTCGGCATCCCCGACGACCAAGGGTCGTTCGCCGAGTTCGTCGTCGAGGGCATCACGGAGGAGCAGTGGCGGGCGATCGGCCCGCTGCCGCGCCAGCATGGCCTGCTCGGCGCCATGCTGCGCGACGGCAAGCCGGAACGGCTGGCCGATATCCGCCAGGATCCGCGCTTTGTGTACTGGCCGCGCGCCCACCCCGTGCTCTCCGCCTTCCTCGGCGTCCCGATCACGGACGGCGACGACGTGCTCGGCATCATCTTCTTGGCGAACAAGCGGCGGCCGGGCGGATTCACCGAGCGCGACCAAGAGCTGCTGACGCTCTTCGCCGCGCACGCCGCGATCGCCCTCACCAACGCCCGGCTGTACGAGCGCAACCGCGAGCTCACCGTCATGGCCGAGCGCAGCCGGCTGGCCCGCGAACTGCACGACGCGGTCGCGCAAAAGCTCTTCTCGCTGCGCCTCACCGCGCGGGCCGCCGTCGCGCTGGCCGGCCGCGACCCCGCGCGAGTGCCCGCCGAGTTGGCCGAGGTGGAGCGGCTGGCCGCCGACGCACTCGCCGAGCTGCGTTCAGTGATCTTCGAGCTGCGACCGGCGGACCTGGACGAAGACGGCCTGACCGCGTCGCTGCGCAAGCACGTCGAGATGCTCGGCCGGGTCTATGACGCGCGGCTGACCTTCCGCGGCGACCTCGGCATCGGTCTGACCGAGGAGCGTGAGCTCACCTTGTTCCGGATCGCGCAGGAGGCGATCCACAACGCGTTGCGTCACGCCCACGCGCGCGAGATCGCCCTGCGGCTGCGCCGCGAGGGGCCGCGGGTGTCCCTCACCATCACCGACGACGGAACCGGGTTCGACCTCGCCACCGCCGGCCGGGACGGCCTCGGCCTCACCTCGATGCGCGATCGCGCCGAGGAGGCGGGCGGGGCATTGACGATCGAGTCCCGGGCCGGCGCCGGCACGGTCGTCAAGGTGGAGGTGCCGGTGTGATCCGGGTGCTGATCGCCGACGACCACCCCGTCGTACGGCAGGGGCTGCGGACGTTCCTCGGTGTACAAGACGACATCGAGGTGGTGGGGGAGGCCGCCGATGGGGCGGCGGCCGTACGCCTGACCGAATCGCTGGCGCCCGACGTCGTCCTGCTCGACCTGAAGATGCCCGGCGTCGACGGCCAGACCGCGCTGGAGGAGTTGCGGGCGCGCGGCGTCACCGCCCGCGTGCTCGTGCTCACCAGCATGGCCGACAGCTCGCTCGTGCTGCCCGCCGTACGTGCCGGGGCCGTCGGCTACCTCTACAAAGACGTCGACCCGCAGGCGCTGGTGCAGGCGATCAGGGCCGTCCGCGACGGCAACGTGCTGTTCGCGCCCGAGGCCGCGGCCGCCGTGCTGGGAGGTGACACCCCTGCCACCGCCGTCCCCCGCGGGCTCGCCGACCTTACCGAGCGCGAGCGCGACGTTCTGGTCGAGATCGCCCGCGGTCGCTCCAACCGCGAGATCGCCCGCGTGCTCGTCGTCTCGGAGAAGACCGTCAAGACGCACGTGTCGAACGTGCTCATGAAGCTCGGCGTGGCCGATCGCACCCAGGCCGCCCTGTTCGCCGTCCGGCACGGGCTGCTGCCCGATTGACCCGATAGACGCGGTTGATCCGGGCGCTGATCTCAGGCCGCTCGATCCCAGGGCACCCGACCCAGGGCACCCGATCTCAGGGCGCCCGATCTCAGGGCACGGGGTCGAAGGCGCTGTTGTGCGCGGCGACCCGCGCCCGCCGTACCGCCCGGTCCAGCAGCCGCAGCGCATCGGCCCGGCGGCGCGTCTGCTCGGCCGTCAGGTGCTGCCCGTCAAGCCCCTGCGCCAGGTCAACGACCACGGCGAGGCGGCCGGCCAGCGCGGCCACCCGGTGCGCGCGGGGCGGATAGCCCGGCGCCAGCGCGTCCGACGGCTCGGGTGCGGTGCGCAGCGCGGCCAGCGCCTCGGCGATCTCCGGCCGCCAGCCGGACACGCCATCGACGGTCAGCAACGCGTCGGTGGCCTCGCGCATCGCGAGCGTGAGGCCGCGGTCGGCCTCGGGCAGCATCGGCACATCCGGCGCTTCGGGGGCCGCCGTCACAATGGTCCAGCGCAACCCCACGTACGACGACCCGCGCCGGTCTTCGGCCGGGACGAGCCCGACCGCGCCGTCGCCCAGCACCGCTATCACCGCGGCGCCCGCGTCGATCGCGGCCACGTTGAAGGCGGGCGGGCCGGTCAGCCCGAGCGGGTCGCCGGGGACGGGCAGGGCGAGCCGGAGGGCGGTCATGCCGGCCACCCGCAGCTCGGCCAGCCCGCGCCGAAGGGGAAGCTCCTCTTGCATCCCGGCGATCACCTGTGGTCCGGCGGCTTGTTCCATCGCGTCGGCGGCCTCGTCAAGGCCCACGTGGCCGGTCAGCCACGCGTTGCCCCACGCGACCATGGCGCCGGAGGGTTGTGCCGGAGGTCGTACGACGTGCATGCCGACCACCATAGGCGCTCCGAATGACATAGGTTCATCCCGGAGGCTCGGGACACATGGGTCCCAGAGAGAGTGGGGATAACCGATCGCGATGGCAGGCGAGGTACTGCGGCTGCAGGGTGTGGCGATCCGGCGTGAGGGCGCGACGCTGCTGCGCGATGTCGATTGGACGGTCAACGAAACCGAACGCTGGGTCGTCGTCGGCCCCAACGGCGCGGGCAAGACGACGCTCCTGCAGGTCGCGGGCACCCTGCTGCACCCGACCGCCGGCCAGGTCGACGTGCTCGGCGAACGAATCGGACAGGCCGACGTGTTCGACCTGCGGCCCCGCATCGGCATCGCCAGCGCGGCGATCGCCGAGAAGGTGCCGCCGAGCGAAAAGGTCATCGACCTCGTGCTCACCGCGTCGTACGCCATCCTCGGCCGCTGGCACGAGGAGTACGACTCCACCGACGTCACCCGCGCCGTGGAGCTGCTCGACGCGCTCGGCTGCGCGCACCTGATCCGCCGCCGCTTCGCCACGCTGTCCGAGGGCGAACGCAAGCGCGTGCAGATCGCCCGCGCGCTGATGCCCGACCCCGAGCTGCTGCTGCTCGACGAGCCGGCCGCCGGGCTCGACCTCGGCGCCCGCGAAGACCTCCTCGCCCGCCTGTCGCGGCTGGCCGAGGACGCGCTGGCTCCCACCACCGTGCTGGTCACCCACCACGTCGAAGAGGTGCCCGCCGGCTTCACCCACGCCATGCTGCTGCGCCGCGGCACGATTGTCGCCCAGGGCAAGGTGGACGAGGTCTTCACCGAACAACACCTTGGAAAGGCCTTCGGCGTCCCCCTCGCGGTCGAGCGCCAAAACGGCCGCTGGTACGCCCGGGCCGTCCGCCCCTGACTGGCTAAGCCAACCGCTTGCGTAACGACTCCAGGACGGTGAGTATCAACCCCAGCCTCTTGCGCCAAGCCTGAGGAAGTGAGCCCGGCTCCTCTCCGGACGGTGGGGGTCGGGTTTCGCGCTCATTGGACGCGTCTCTGCTCAACGACGTTGTGTCGCAACGGAGCCGGGGCTATACTTTGAGTAGCCTCTGGCAGTAGCTGGCGGAAGTGAGCCCGGCTCCTCTCCGGACGGTGAGCGGCCGGGCTTCGCGCTTTCTAAGTCACATCCCCGACATCCAGGGCCTTATCGATCATTGGCTGCAGTCGGCGGCGCCAGTGACCTCCCGCACCGTACGCCCATGCGACCGCGTCAGGCAGCCACAGACAAGGCTCCTGCCGTGGTCGTAGATGTGTATAGGCCAGTTCGGTGCTCGCCTTCCTGAGGGCCTCCGCTATGTAATGCCGGTCGAACGCATCAAGGCTCTCCCGGCTCTCGATGACAAGTCGGCCTGTCTTGAGATCGAGAAGGTCAGACACGATGGCTGTCAAGCCATCGCGACGAACGGAGAGGTCCGGGCCTTTGCCGAAGTAGAGACGTGCCCTGACGGCGTCGCAGCGGACTATCTGGTCGATGATTTGTCTTCTGCGACGGTCGGACTCCGACTTGAAATGCCAGCGAGCCTGGCCCGGGAGGCAGAGTGAGCGGGCAAGTTTGCGGACGTCGTCGAGGTCGCGGGCCTCGACGAGGGCGGCGCAGAGAATGTAGCGACCGCCACGGGCGGACTCGTCGACGAAGGCATGGGGGCTCACGCGACAGAACCGTATGGGTGTTCGATCAGTTGCGCACCGTAATCGCACAAGATGGCCGTTAGTTTGTGTCACCTGCAACAGGTTTGATGCGTTGGGCGAACTACGATCGGTGTCGTGGGTGGTGTAGATGTCTCGGTGTGGTGGGTGGTCATCGGCGCGGCATTCGGAATCGCCGAGATATTTACCACGTTCTTGGTGTTCGGCATGTTCGCGGTCGGGGCCTTGGCGGCCGCGCTCGCCGCGGCGCTTGGCGCGAACGTGGTGGTCCAGGCGGTGGCGTTCGCGGCGGTCTCAACCGCGTTGCTCGCGTTTCTCCGGCCGATCGCACGCCGGCACCTGCACAGTTCGCCCGAGACCCGGACCGGGGTGGACGCGCTGGTCGGGCAGGAAGCTCTCGTGGTCGAGCGAGTTGACGCGTATGGCGGGCGTGTCAAGATCGGTGGGGAGATCTGGTCGGCTCGGGCATTGCATCCTGAACAGATTCTCGACCCAGGCACGGCCGCCGACGTGATCGAGATCAAGGGAGCGACCGCGGTCGTGTTCGGGAGGGATCCATGAGCGATCGCGCGTCGCGCGCACAGCGGCGGAGGCGAAGGTGATTTTCCCGCTCCGCGCACCGCACATAACGGCGTTGACACATTCGTTCGCGACGGGTTCGGCGGGGTGAATACTCCGATGAAGACGACATCATTCGTCTTCCGGACGATTACGGCTGAGCTTCTTGGAACGGAGTCGCTATGACCACATCGATCATCGTCGCTCTGATCGTCATAGCGGGGGGTGCCTTCATCGTCTATCGGTCTGTACGGATCGTGCCCCAGGCGACGACCTACATCGTGGAGCGGTTCGGGCGATACCACCGCACGCTCAAGCCCGGACTGTCGCTGATCATGCCGCTCGTCGATCAGATCCGCGCCCGCATCGACATGCGCGAGACGGTGATCAGCTTCCCGCCGCAGCCGGTGATCACCTCGGACAACCTCGTCGTGAGCATCGACACGGTCATCTACTACACGGTGACCGATCCCAAGTCCGCGACGTACGAGATCGCCAACTTCCTCACCGCGATCGAACAGCTCACCGTCACCACGCTGCGCAACGTCGCCGGCGGCATGGACCTGGAGCGCGCGCTGACCTCCCGCGAGGAGATCAACTCCGAACTCCGCGGGGTGCTCGATGAGACCACCGGCAAGTGGGGCATCAAGGTCAACCGGGTCGAGATCAAGGCCATCGACCCGCCCGACTCCATCACCGACGCGATGGAAAAGGCGATGCGCGCCGACCGGGACAAGCGCGCCGCGGTGCTCCAGGCCGAGGGGGCGAAGCAGTCGGCGATCCTGACCGCGGAAGGCGAGCGTACCGCCGCGGTGCTCAAGGCGCGGGGCGATGCCGAGGCCGCGGTGCTCCGGGCGGAGGCGGACGCGAAGGCGCAGGCCGCGCGCGCCCGTGGGCAGGCGCAGGCGATCAACACCGTGTTCAAGGCCATCCACGACGGCAATCCCGATCAGCGGCTGCTCGCCTACCAGTACCTGCAGACCCTGCCGAAGATCGCCGAAGGCAGCTCCAACAAGGTGTGGATCGTGCCGAGTGAGATGGGCAAGGCGCTCGAGGGACTCGGCGGGTTCTTCGGCACCATCCGCGACGCCGGCAGAGAAGGCGCCAGAGACGGCACGTCGTCCGCGGCCTCTACATCGCCGGCCACGGCGCCGGTGGCCAACAGCCGTGCGCTCACCGACGAGGAGCCGCTGCTCCCCTGAGCGACCCCGCGACGCGACCGAGGTAGGCGGGTTGCCTACGATCGAGCCGTGACGACCCCCACCCCGACACGCCGGTGCCGCAGGTGAGCCTCCTCCATGCGGCGCTCATATTCATGGCCGGGGTGGCGGCGGGCGGCATCAACGCGGTCGTCGGGTCCGGGTCGCTGGTCACGTTCCCGACCCTGGTGGCGCTCGGCTATCCCCCGGTGACCGCCACGGTGTCCAACACCGTCGGCCTCGTGCCCGGGGCGGTCGCGGGCGCCTATGGCTATCGACGCGAATTGCGCGGCCAACTCGGCCGGGTGCTTCGCCTGGTGGGGGCGTCGTTGCTGGGTGCTCTCGTCGGCGGCACCTTGCTGTTGCGGCTGCCCGAGGAGTCGTTCGAGGTCATCGTCCCGGGTCTGGTCGTGATCGCGCTCGTGCTCGTCGTCGTGCAGCCCTGGCTGAACGCGTGGCTGGCGGCGCGACGGCTGACCCATCATCCACATGGCGGTCCGTGGCTGTGGGTGAGCGTCTTCGGCTGCGGCGTGTACGGGGGTTATTTCGCGGCGGCGCAAGGGGTGATCCTGCTCGCGCTGCTCGGGATCTTCCTCGAAAGCGACCTGCGACGCGTCAACGGCGTCAAGAACGTGCTGGTCGGCGTCGTCAACAGCGCCGCGGCCGCGCTGTTCATCGTGACGGCGCAGCATGTGGACTGGCTTGTCGTGCCGCTCATCGCTCTGGGCTCGACGCTCGGCGGGCTTGTCGGCGCCCGGATCGGCCGGCGGCTGCCCCTGGTCGTGTTGCGGACCATCATCGTCGCGGTCGGCCTGCTCGCGGTCGGCAAGTTGATATTTGCGTAAATATCCCGATCGTCCCCAGACCGCTTTGGTCCCTCGGCCAGGTTCAAGACGTGTTTTGTACGGGTATAATTCGAATATAGTTTCGAAAGTCCGGAGGTGGCCATGAAGGGGGACAGGGTCGAGATCGTGATCGACGCCGGCGAGGTCACCAGGACGTACGAGGTGGCCGCGACCAGAGCCGGCCGTCGCGTCGAGATCACCACCCGCCGCGGCGTCGTCGAGGTCAGTGAGGTCACCCGCACCGGCTCTCCCGTACGGACGGCGCGGTTCATGGCCAGCAGGGTGCTGGCGCTGGTCGAGCACCCCGTCAGCGGCGATCGCCGGGAGGCCCCGATGGACCGGAGCCTCAGCATCCCCGAGGCGGGCTGACGCGGCGGCCGGCGACATGACTCGACCGACGAGATGATCCGCCGACGAGATGATCGGCCGACGGGACGGCCCCGCCCGCGCGGCTGAGGCGCCGCGGACCGCCTATCCCGCCGGACGGACCTGGACGATGCCGTCGTCGCGCACCCGCGTCTCGAAGGCCGGTTGCCGTCCGGTCGCCGGGCCGTGCACGACGGAACCGTCCTTGACCCGGTAGGTGCTGCCGTGCCAGGGGCAGATCACGCAGGTGTCGTCGCCCTGCCGCACCAGCCGGCCCTGATGCAGCGGCCCGCCGAGATGGGCACAGCCATCGGCCAGGACATGGATGTCGTCGCCCTGCCGGAGCACGAACAGGCTGATGTAGCCGAGCCTGCGGTGTACCGGCCAGGATTCGGGCAGGTCGTCCACCGAGCACAGGTCGTGCCAGCCGAGCGGCATCAGATGGATGACCGACTCGGCGTGGTTGGCCCCCGCCGCCTGGCGGAACGCGAGGTGGCCGCCGAGATACCCGCCGGCGAGCAGGGCGGTGAGCCCGGCGAAGCCGAGAGCCTTGCCGCCCGCCGTACCACCGCGGCCGCGAACCAGCAGCGACGCGGCGTACAGGCCGCTCGCCGTCACGGTGCTGAGCGCGTGGACCAGGCCGACGCGCTGTTGCTCACGGTGGAGCGCTGACCAGTCGGCGAGCCCGGTCAGCGCGGTGGGCAGGGCGCTGGCCAGACCGGCGGCGACCAGCGTCCGCACGGCGCGCTCCGTGTCATCGTCCCCCGGGACCATGTCAAGGATCGCCGCGGAGACCCAGCAGCCCAGCGGGATGTCGGTCAGCGGCGGATGGGCCGGATGGCCGGCCGGCACACCGTGCAGCGCGTCCTTGACCGCCCCTGGCCGCAATGCCCGCCGCACCAGCCTCGCGATCGCCTGGGCGGGCCGATCGAGAAGACGTGCGCGCTCGAGACCCTCCGCCAGGTCCACCGGATGCGCCCGTGGCCGTGGCACGGGGCGCCGGAAGATCTTGCCGGCTCTGCGGTTCATGCTCCCCCTTGCTCAATCCCCTTGGTGTCCCTATTGGGACATTAACTGCCGAACCCGACCACGGGCCACCTCACATCGTGGGCAAGACCGCCGTCTTACAAAGGCTCGTCATAATAGGGAAAGCATCGGTAAACGGCGGGCGCCACCACATTCGCGGTCTCGATCGAGGCTGGTATCCCGTCTACTGTAAACGGGGTCCGCGCCCGGCGATTCGGTTTGCCCGGCGAGTGCGATGAACGTCCCCCCGCCCGCCACTACCCGCCGCTTCGCGCCACGACAACCGCCCATGCGGGTCGAGCGAGGAGGAGTCCTTGGGCGGATGTGGCGCGGCGAGACCGGCCGGTGGTGGTCGGACGATCGATCAGCCGCGCGCCGGCCGCCGCCTCTTGGCCGGAGACTCTCGATCGAGGTGCGAACGCGCCGCTTTCTCTTCCGGTTCGTGACCTCTCAGCAGGGGCTATCGGCATAAATCGGAGTTACGGTTAGGAAAAGGGCATTGCGACCCGCCTTGCCACTGAGGAGACGCCAATGGAGGCGTGGGTCGTCTGGCTGATCGTCGCCGGCATCCTCGGCATCGCCGAGGTGCTCACCTTGACGCTTGCGCTGGGCCTGATCGCGGTGGCCGCGCTCGCCGCCGGGCTCATCGGGGCTCTCGGGCTGCCCCTCGCCGTACAGATCGCCGCGTTCGCGGTCACCGCCGGCGCCGGGATCGTGTTCATCCGGCCGATCGCGCTCCGCCACATCCGCCAGCCACCGCCGCTGCGCTCGGGCACCGCCGCACTCGTCGGCCGCGAGGCGATCACCCTCACCGAGGTCACCCGGCTCGACGGGCGAGTGAAGATCGGCGGTGAGGAGTGGACGGCCCGTCCATACGACCCCGATGTCGTCATTCCCCAGGGCGCGTTCGTCGACGTGCTCGCGATCGAGGGGGCGACCGCTCTCGTCTATCCCCGGGATCCGCTATGAGCGAGCCGCGTCAGACAAGACAGGGAGGACATCGTGGCAAGTCTCGCCATCTTCGCAGTCGTGGCGATGATCATCGGGGTGCTCCTCGTGGTCACCACGGTCATGCGGACGGTGTGGATCATCCCGCAAGCGAGGGCGCGCAACGTTGAACGCTTCGGACGCTATCAACGTACGCTCTCGGCGGGTATCAGCTTCATCGTCCCGTTCGTCGACAGGGTCAAGCCGCTGATCGACCTGCGCGAGCAGGTGGTCGCCTTCAAAGGGCAGCCGGTCATCACCGAGGACAACGTCGTCGTGCACATCGACACGGTGCTGTTCTTCCAAGTCACTGATCCGCGAGCGGCCGACTACGAGATCGTCGACTACATCCAGGCGATCGAACAGCTCACCGCGACGACGTTGCGCAACGTGATCGGCACCCTCGACCTCGAGGCCACGCTCACCTCGCGCGACAAAATCAACACCGCGCTGCGCGGCGTCCTGGACGACGCCTCGGGCAAGTGGGGGATCAAGGTCACCCGGGTGGAGATCAAGGCCATCGAGCCGCCGACATCCATCAAGGACGCGATGGAAAAGCAGATGCGGGCCGAGCGGGAGAAGCGGGCCGCGATCCTCACCGCCGAGGGCGTCCGGCAGTCAAAGATCCTCACCGCCGAGGGCGAGAAGCAAAGCGCCATCCTCACCGCGGAGGGCGCCAAGCAGGCCGCGATCCTGGAAGCCGAGGGCAAGGCCGCCGCGATCGAGCAGGTCTTCACCTCGATCCACGACAACGACCCGGACCCGAAGCTGCTCGCCTACCAGTACCTGCAGACGCTGCCGCAACTCGCGCAGGGCGAGGGCAGTACGTTCTGGGTGATTCCGAGCGAGGTCACCTCGGCGCTGCAGGCGGTGACCGAGGCCTTCGGCGGCGGCGCCAAGGACACGGCCGAACACCTCGCTGAGCGGGCGCGGGCCGGGCGCGCCGAGCGGCCAGGACGTTCCGGCGCGGCCACCCGTACGACCCGCGAGGCGGTCGAGCGCGCGAATCAAGAGGCGCAGGAGGCGGCGGAAGAGGCACAGGTGGCGGTCGAGGAGGCGCAGTCGACCGGCCGGCCAAGACTGGAAGGCGGCGCCGGCGGCACCCCGCCCTTCGAACTGGCCCCCGGCCGCACCGAAAAGCCCGCTCGCTGAGCGTCCCGCTGCCGAGCCTCGCGGCTGTTCGGCTGTTCGGCTGTTCGGCCGTTCGGCCGTTGGGTCGTTCGGCCGTTGGGTCGTTCGGCCGTTCGGTCGTGTCGTTCTGCCGTTCTGCCGTTCGGTCGCCGTCCCGCGGTGCCGAGGTGACCGCGCACGGTTTCCCCGCCCTCCGCATCCGCGCGCCGCGCATCCCGTGCGGCGTCATGCGCATCGTGGGGGCGCCGGGGCACCTCGTCGGATGAGATCACGATCGGCGGCCGGGTCGGCCGCCTTCGATGCTCAGGCCGGTGCCGGTGCCGAGGTCAGGCGCCGCGGCAGTCCGGACAGATTCCCCAGAACGTGACGTCGGCCTCGTCTACCAGGTAGCCGGCGGCGTCGGCCGGGTCGAGGCAGGGCGCGTCGCCCACGACGCAGTCGACGTCGCTGACCGATCCACAAAGACGACACACCAGATGGTGGTGGTTGTCGCCGATGCGGCCCTCATAGCGTGCCGGGCTGCCGGCGGGTTCGATGCGACGGATCAGGCCGGTGGCGGTGAGTGCGTTGAGCGCCTCGTACACGGCCTGGGTGGACACGTGCCCCACCCGTTCGCGTACGCCGTCGGCGATGGCCTCGGCGCCGAGGTGATCACCCGCCCGTACGGTCTCAAGGATCGCGATCCGTGCGGCCGTCACGCGCAGGCCCGCGCTTCGCAGCGCGTCGGCTGCGACGCGCGGGCCCGGCTGTGCAGCGGTCACGCGCTCAACATAGGAACATAAACACGATTCAGTCAATTAAACGACTGGTCCGACGAGCGGCGCGGGGCCGGCCACCGATACGTCGTCGCCCCGCCTTTTCGGCATATGAGTTGCTAAAACCGCATGAGTCGGGCAAAGGGAATCGTCGGCGGGGACGGGGCGCGCATCGTTCCCGCCGCCGGGTCGTGAGCGTCCGACCGCGCTTGGCCCGGTGCCTCGGAGGCGGCGGGTTCGGGCCGTACGGGCGTTGTTCGGCCCACTCGCGCGCGGGGACGTGCCATCCTGGCCTCCCGGATCTTTTCCACAGGGGAGGGGTGTGCCGCGTGCGCAGGAACATGGCCTTGGGATCGGCGCTGGCCGGCGTCATGCTGCTCGCCGCGGCGTGCAGCAGCGGCGAGGGCAACTCGGCGGCCGTCGGCGACACCCCGCCCTCCGGTGCGACGTCGAAGCCGCCCGCGCCCACGTCGCCTGCGGCGAAGCAGCCGATCATCCTCGCCTTCGGCGGCGACGTGCACTTCGAAGGCTCGCTGCGCGCCCGGCTGGCCAACCCCCGCACCGCGCTTGGGCCGATCGCGAGGACGCTACGGGCCGCCGACTTCTCCATGGTCAATCTCGAGACCGCCATCACGACGGACGGCAGCCCCGCGCCGGGCAAGGAGTTTCTCTTCCGCGCCCCAAGCTCCGCCTTCGCCGCGCTCAAGGCGGCGGGGGTCGACGTGGTGTCCATGGCGAACAACCACGGCATGGATTTCATGGAGTCGGGATTGCGAGACTCGCTCGCCGCCAGTAAACGCAGCCGCTTCCCGACCGTCGGGATCGGCAGGAACGCGGCCGAGGCATACCGGCCGTACCGCGTGACGGTACGCGGCACCCGGCTGGCCGTGCTCGGCGCCACCCAGGTGCTCGACGACCACCTGATCCCGGCATGGACGGCGACCGACGCGAAGGGCGGGCTGGCCTCCGCCAAGATCGTGCCGCGCATGGTGCAGGCCGTCCGGCAGGCCCGTCGCGGCGCCGACGCCGTCATCGTCTATCTCCACTGGGGCCAGGAACTGCGCGAGTGCCCGCTGCCCCGGCAGGAGACGCTCGCCAGGCAACTGATCGCCGCCGGGGCCGACGTCGTGGTCGGCGGCCACGCCCACGTACCGCTCGCCGGCGGCTTCCTGCGTGGCCGGTACGTCCATTACGGCCTGGGCAACTTCGTCTTCTCCTCGGCGCATGGCGCCACCGCCAACTCCGGGGTCCTGCTGTTGCAGCTTCAGGGCCGCAAGGTGCTCAAGGTGAAGTGGAAGCCGGCCCGCGTCGTGGGCGGCCTGCCCCGCCTGCTCACCGGCTCGGCGGGCGCGGCCGAGCACCGGCGCTGGTCCGGGCTGCGCCGCTGCACCAATCTCACCGCCACCCCGTAGCACCCGTCCCGGCCCCGTCGGCCCGTCGGCCCGACGGGTCACGAACGACTCGACCAGCCGGGGCGACTCGACCGGCCGGGTGGGCCCTGGACGCCTGGCCACGAACGCGTACGGTCACAAGGAGAGCGCTGGGAGGGTGTTCAGCACCTTCCCAGGTCGCGGCGGGTCGCCGGTGCGGCGGGTGAGGAGGGCATGAGGGCATGCGAGAGCGCCGGGTCGAGTCGGGCGAGGTCGAGCTAGCCGTACGGGAGTGGGGAGAGCCTGATCGCCCGGCCGTTGTGCTGCTGCACGGCTATCCGGACACCAGCGCCGTCTGGACCGAGGTGGCCGAACGGCTCGCGGCTCGGTTCCACGTCGTCGCCTACGACATCAGGGGCGCCGGCGCGTCCACCCCGCCGCGGGCGGGCTGGGCCAAGACGACGGAGGGGGTACGGCCGGACCCCGGCGGCTACGCGATGCCGAGCCTGCTCGGCGACCTCGTCGCGGTCCTCGACGCGGTGCGCCCCGACGGCCGGCCGGTCCACATCGTCGGGCACGACTGGGGCGCCCTGCAAGGCTGGGCGGCGGTGACCGCGCCGTCGACCCGCGACAGGATCGCGTCGTTCACCTCCACCGGCGGAGTCAGCCTCGAGCATCTGTCCGCGTGCCTCGACCGGATCAAGGAGCGCGGAGCGAGTGGCCGGCTGGCGGCCGCCGGCCAGCTGGCCAAGTCCTCATATATCGGCTTCTTTCAGGCGCCGGTCCTGCCGGAGCTCGCGGTCCGCGCCGTCGGCCGGCGCGGCTGGGAACGCACACTGCGCCGCCAGGGCGTACGGCCGCGCGCCTGGCATCCGGCCCCCACCTTCGAGCGCGACGCGCTCACCGGGCTCAACCTTTACCGCGCCAACATGATGCGGGGGCGCCTCGGACCGCGCGACAGCCACCGCGCTCGCGCCCACGCCCGAGGTCGCGCCGGCGGCGGTGGCGCCGGCGGCGCGCGGCCGCCCAGGGTCGCCACGCCCGTGCAGGTCGTGGTGGCGACGCGCGACCGCTACCTGTCGCCCGAGGTGGCCCGGGCGCATGCCGAGTGGGCCGATCAGGCCTGGGTGCGGCAGGCCCCGGCCGGTCACTGGATCCAGCTCACCCATCCTGAGCTGCTGAGCCGGTGGATCACCGAGTTCGTCGACGCGGTGGAGGCGGTCACCCCCTTGCGGTCGTACCAGGGCGGCCCGTTCGACTCCCAGCTCGTGGTGGTGACCGGAGCCGGCAGCGGGATCGGCCGGGCCACCGCGTACGGCTTCGCCGCCAATGGCGCCCGGGTGGTCGTCGCCGACATCGACGGGGCGGCGGCCAAGCACACGGCCGAAGGCATCGGCGGTCAGGGCGGCACGGCCTACGACTACCAGGTCGACGTGGCCGACGCCGACGCGATGGCGCGGTTCGCCGCCTGGGTACGGGACTCCCACGGCGTGCCGGACGTCGTCGTGAACAACGCCGGGGTCGGCCTCGGCGGCTTCCTGCTCGACACCACGGAGGACGACTGGGGCCAGATCCGCGCGATCAACCTGGACGGCGTCTATCGCGGGTGCCGGCTGTTCGGGCGCCAGATGGTCGAGCGCGGTCAGGGCGGCCACCTGGTGAACATCTCCTCGATGGCGGCGTACTCGCCGTCCGCCACCTTCGCCGCCTACGCCGCGACCAAGGCTGCCGTACTGCAGCTCAGCGAGTGCCTGCGGCTCGAACTCGCCGAGCACGGCATCGGTGTCAGCGTCATCTGTCCCGGCATCATCAACACGCCGATCACGGCGAATACCCGCTATGTCGGCATCTCCACTGAGGAAGTGGACAAGCTGCGCGAGCGGGCCAAGCGCATGGTCGTGCGCCGCGGTTACCCGCCGGAGAAGGTGGCTTTGGCGATCATGCGGGCGGTGCTCGACGACCGCCCGGTCGTGCCCGTGGCCGCCGAGGCGCACGTGAGCCGGGCGCTGTCGCGGCTCTCGCCCGCCGCGAACCGCGTGCTGTCGATCCTGTCGCGCCGCCTCGCCTCGACGGACCGGCCGGCCGCCTGGAGCGGTGGCCGCGAGCGCGGGTGATGACCGGGTGGTCTATGGCCGGCGGCCCACGTCCAGCGCCCTATGCGCCCGGCCCGCACCGGGGTGGCGCCCCCGGGGCCGGCGGACGCTCATGCCCTCGGTCCGTGCCCGGCACGCCATTCTCGCGTCGCCCAAGAAGTCGGACGAAAAGTCACGCGAAATATGTAGTCTGGCGAATACGAGCGGTGCGCATACAAGCCGTGTACGGGGGATGATGTGGGCGTGACGGAGATCCGTACTCCCTTGCGGCGACGCCCGGCTCAGCGGCGCAGCGCCGAACGCGTGCAGCGCATGCTCGACGCCTGCGCGGAGATCCTCGATGAGGCCGGATATGACGGCTTGTCGACCACCCGCATCGCCCAGCGGGCGGAGGTGGCGATCGGCTCCGTCTACCAGTTCTTTCCCGACAAGCGGGCGGTCGCGCAGGCCTTGGCGCTGCGCAACCTGGACCTGTTCGTCGAACGGGTGACGCGGCTCATGGCCGACGGCGACTTCGCGCACTGGTCGGACACGGTCGGGGCGGTCATCGAGATCTTCGTCGACATGCATCGCACCGTGCCCGGGTTTCGCGTCCTCCGCTTCGGCGACGTGGCCGACCTGCATCTCCTCGACGTGTCCGCCGACAACAACACCGTCGTCGCCGATCGGCTGCGCGGCCTGGTCGTGGATCTGTTCGGCGTGGCCGATTCGGCCAAGCTGGCCCGCGTCCTGACCATCTCGGTGGAGGCCGCCGACGCGGTGCTCAAGCTGGCGTTCCGGCGCGATCCGTCCGGTGATCCCGAGATCGTCGCGGAGGCCGAACGGCTCATCCACGCCTATCTCGCCGGCCGGCTCGACACCTGAATGCCGCCCGAGGAACCGGGCACTACACCCTTCTCGTCAAATTCGTCAGATGAACGTCGCATATACCTCTCGATCCCCCCAAACCCCAGGCGGTAGACCCGATGGATTTCGAGAAACTCCAGGCGCAGCAGCGCCTGCTCATCCGGCAGCGCATCACGTTCATGGTCAACCGGTATGAGGTGCACACCGTGGGACCGAACGGCTCCGAGGGCGAGATCGTCGCCTTCGCGCAGCAAAAGCGGATGGCGTTCAGGGAACAGGTCACGCTCTACACCGACTCGAGCAAGCAGGCGGTGCTGGCCGCGTTCCGGGCCAGGAAGATGATCGACCTGGCCTCGACGTACGACATCATCGACCACACCGGGCAGCCCATCGGCAACTTCCGCAAGGACTTCGGGCGCTCGTTGCTCAGGTCCACATGGCACCTGGAGCAGCCGGGCCTCGGCGTGACGACGGGCACCGAGCGCAGCGAGTTCGTTGCGATCCTGCGGCGGATCTGGAACTTCATCCCCTACGTCGAGAACCTGCCGTTCGCCTGGCCCTATCACTTCGACTTCACGGCGGGCGACCAGGTCGTCTTCTCCGTGGTCAAGAAGTTCGGCCTGCGCGACCGCTATGTGGTCGACATCAGGGACCCGCGGCTCGATCGCCGGCTGGTCATCGCGCAGGCCGTCGGACTCGACGCCCTCCAGAGCCGCTGACCCCGCGCATCCCGCCGGGTCCGGGGCTGGTCGCCCGGCCTTGTACGGGTCAAGCTTTACGTGCTAAGACCAAATGTAAAGTAAAGCCGCCGGCGAGGAGGCCGACGTTGTGACGACCGATCGATATGTCAGCCCGGTCGAGCCGGGAGCCACGTGGAACGTGCCCGTGACGGGAGCGGCTCGCTTCAGCTGGGAGTACGACGGGGGTCGCGATCGGCTGCTTGCCCTTTACCAAAAGGGCAAGGACAAGCAGTGGGACGCGCAGAAGCGCATCGACTGGGACCTCGAGGTCGATCCGGTCAATGTCGCCGGGTTCCCCGATGAGTTCAACCCGCTCTTCGGCTCCGAGATCTGGGACAAGATGAACCAGCGGGAGCGAGACGATTTCGGCCGGCACCAGGGTTCGTGGCTGTTCAGCCAGTTCCTGCACGGTGAGCAGGGCGCCTTGACGGTTTCCGCCCGCATTGTCGAAACGGTGCCCGACTTGGACTCGAAGTTCTACGCGGCCACTCAGGTGATGGACGAGGCGCGGCACGTCGAGCTCTACTCCAGATTCATGGAGGACAAGCTCGGGATGTATTACCCGATCAACCAGGACCTCGCCAAGCTGCTCGCCGAGTCGCTCGAGGACAGTCGCTGGGACCTGCCCTATCTGGGCATGCAGGTGATGATCGAGGGGCTGGCCCTGGCCGCGTTCGGCCTCTACCGCGACATGTCCACGACTCCGCTGGTCAAGCAGCTGTTGGCGTACGTCATGCAGGACGAGGCGCGGCACGTGGCGTTCGGCCGGCTGGCGCTGAAGGACTACTACGCGGAGCTCACCGACAGGGAGCGCGCCGAGCGCGAGGAGTTCGTGGTTGAGGGCTGCTACCTCATGCGCGATCGGTTCCGCGGTGAGGAGATCTTTCAACAGCTCGGCCTGCCGGTCGCCGAGTGCATGGAATACGTCGACAACTCGCAGATGTATCAGCTCTACCAGTCGCTGCTGTTCACCCGCATCGTCCCGTGCGTACGGGATATCGGGCTGTGGGGCGACAAAGTGCAAAAGGCGTACGCGGATATGGGGGTACTCGACGCGGCGAAGGGCGATCTGACCACATTGATGCGCCAAGACGAGGAAATCGCCGAAGAGTACGACCGGGAGTTGGCCGCTCGCAAGAGTGAGGTGGCCGACGCGATCACGCTCGGCACCGAATAGGCGGCGCACCGGAATAGGCCGGCGCCCGCTCGGAGGCGGTGCATGACGCGCCCGCCACAACAACAGCACG
>CALAED010000149.1 GCA_937891035.1 uncultured Thermomonosporaceae bacterium
CCGGCGAAGCAACGCCAGGTCCAGGCTGTCCCCCGACACCAGCGTGCCCGCACCGTGCAGATCGAGCAGAATGACGTCGACCGGCCCGGCCGCGCGGGCCGCCTCCAAGAGCCTTCGTTCGAGGACCTCGTAGGCGGCCGGATCGACGGCGGCCCCCGGCTCGGCGCGCGCGTGCAGGGCCGGGATCATGGTCACGCCCGCACTTTCACACGCGGCCAGGTACCCGCCGACGCACGTGTTCGTGCCGGTGAACTCCCGCAGGAGATCCGCCCCCTCGTGCACGTCGAAGTCGCTGAGCGATGTAGGCCCGCTGATCTCCACCATCAACGTGCTTGACTCGTGCACGATCCCGGCGACCAGTGCCCGCACCGTTCCGCCTCCCCGTCCTGGGACGTCCTTCCTCAGGACTTCACCATCGAAGGGCCGCCCTGCGCGAGCGGGGCCAGATTGTAGCCATGCCGCCGCCGCGCCTCCCGCAGCGGAACGCCGCGGGCGATGTCCGCCCGGACGCCCGCCTCCATCGTCACGACCTTGGCGACGTTGGCCGCCGTTTCCTTGACGAGCCGGTCGGGCACGATGACGACGCCGGCGTCGTCGGCGCAAACCAGGTCGCCGGGGTGCACAGTGGTCCCGCACACGTCGATCGGCTCCGCCACGGCGACGAGCCGTACCCGGTTCTTCCCCGACTTCATGTAGCTGCCGAGGCTCCAAACCGGATAGTCCAGCGCGCGGATCTCACCGAGATCGCGACAGCATCCGTCGATCACCGTGCCGACCACGCCCCTGCGGTTCGCCACCTCGCTGAGGATGTCCCCCCACACCGTGCAGTGCGTCCGACCCGCATTCGCGATCACGACGACGGATCCGGCCGGAACGTCGTCGATGAACTCGCCGGCCGGCGCCGGCTCGCCCGGAGCGACCGGCTCGTAACGCAATGTGTAGGCAGGGCCGACAATCACCCCTACTCCGGACTGACGGGCCAGCCCGGGCAGGCCGCCGTTGTGTCCGACAAGGTCGAGCGAGTCGCTCACCGCTCCGGTGCCATGCTCCCGAAACAGCGGGATGGGGTCGTGGTCAGTTGTCAACGGAACTCCTTCGTAGTCAGTTCGAGCTCCCGCACTACGTTGACGTCGTCGGACAGCACCGCACCCAGCCCGCTCCCGGGGCCGGGCATCACCCAGCCGGGTTCACAGAACTCGACCTTCGGTTCGGCTCCGTCATCCACGTAGTACTCACTGCTGGGACCTACATCGCTGGGCAGGGTCATGTTCGGCAGCGTGGCCAGGGCCAGCGCGCACCAGCGACCGAGGCCGTGGTCCCATTTCCCGCCGACGAACAGATCGATGCCCTCGGCCTGGCAGAAGTCGTGGATCCGCACCGCTTCCGCCAGTCCACCGACCCTTCCGACCTTGATATTCGCCATGCGTCCTGCCTTGATGCGGCACGCGTGCCGCATCTCCCGCAGCGAATGCACCTGTTCGTCAAGGCACACCGCGGTCGAGATCCGTGACTGCAGCGTCGCCGTGGTCTCGATGAGATCCCGGGGAAACGGTTGCTCGATCGCCATCAGATCGCATTCGTCCAGGCGGATGACCTGATCGAGGTGCTCTTCGGCGTACGCGGCATTGGCGTCGGCGACGATCGGCAGCCCGGGAAACGCGGCGTTGATCTCGCGCAGCGGCTCGAGGTCCCAACCAGGGCGGATCTTCACTCGGATCCGGCGAAATCCGCTGTCGCGGAAGTGCTCGATATTCGCGAGCAGATGGTCGATCGTCCCTTCGATGCCGGCGGTCGCGCCGACGGGCACGGGACGGATCGTGCCTCCGAGTTCCTCGCAAAGAGGCCGTCCCGCCGCGCGGGCCCGAAGGTCCCACAAGGCGCCTTCGACGCCTCCCTTGGCCTCCTCGTGGCCGTTGATCTCGCGCCACACCGTCTGCGCCGCCCGCGGATCGGTCACCTGCTCGCGCAGCAGCATGGGAGCGAGGTACTGCTCCGTGATGTACCACGCTGTTTCGATGGTCTCGTAGTTGTAGAATGGAGTTTCCATCGCGGCGCACTCGCCGAACCCGGAGATACCGCCGGCGTCCACCTCGATCACCAACTTGGTCCACGTGTGGTAACGCTGCCAGCGGTTCTCGAACGGACGGGTCAGGGTCGCGGTCACGAATCGCAGAATTATTCGTTCGATATCCAAGGCCGCACTCAAGGCCGCATCACCTCGCTGCTGTCACTTGTCGTTCCGATGTCGCCGCCTCTATTCGCTGCGAAGGCGGCGGCTCGACCACATGCAGAGCGAGTTTCTGTCCCCCTTGGAAGACGTTCAGCCGCGCGTTGAGGCTCGCCTTGGAGCCAAATCCAGCGACCTTTCCGCGGAACAGGTAGGTGTCCAAGCTGACCGGCATCGCCACCACTCGCGGTGTCTCACCCAGCCGGAGCACCGGGTAGGCGGCCGGGGGCACGTACCGCTGGACGATGAGCCGGTTCTCAAGGGCCCCGGCGACCGAACGCTCCCACTCGGCGCGGGAGGCCTCCCGGCCTATCGTGACGCCATCGCCGCGGATGTCGTACGGCACTTTGATCACATACTGCGCGGGATGATCCTGGACGTGTTCGAGGAGCGGGGTTTCACCGTCGGCCCCCACGGCGTCCTTGCGCAGCTGGCGTGCCCACGGCAGCAGGCGATCGGCCAGGGCGCGTTCCTCCTCGGTGAACAGCTGGGCGAACCGCGGCTCCCTGGGCAACGCGAGCGCGAGCTTGTTCTCAGCGACGTAGCGGGCGGCGAATGAGTTGACATGGACGAGCGCGCCCGAGGACAGCACCGCCGCCCAGCGGTCGACCAGCTCGGGATCGGACTCGACCGCGGTCCGCCAGGCCACCGTATTGACCTTGTTCCAGCAGACGTCGGCGGGCCGATCGCCGAACCGCACCTTGCCATCGGCCAGCCGCACCTGACGCGGATCGGCGACGAAGGCGTGGATCCCGGACCGGCGAAACAGCTCAGCCATCTCGTGGCTTTCATGGTTCGCCCGGCCGGCGAGCTGGAGTATCGCCACCTGGGGATCGCCGGCGGCGGAGCCGTCGGCTCCCGCGGCGCTCAGACAGCCGAGCAGCACGTCCAGGAGCGCGGTCTCGTCCGCGAAGCTCAGCCGCGACCAAGCGGGCGGCTCCAGCCCGGCGCGTACCAGCATGTCCCGGACGAGGTGGTTGACGCGCGGACTGAACAGCGTGCCCGCGGGGGCGTCCGCGTTGTTCTCCAGCAGCCGGAGGCGCTCGCTGCCCTGTTCCAGGTAGCCGTCAAGCCGACACACCGTCACCGCGTCGCCGAGCCGCCGGTCCGCCGCGATGAGCTTCTCCGCAGCCGGTCCGAGGGCATACCACTGACGTATCTCCGGCTCCTCCCGGTAGCGGCGGACGATCTTTTCCAACAGCTCCACGTAGGCTTCGAGCGCCGGCACGATGCCGGCGGTGGCCACGGAGTCGGTGAACAGCGGCAGCGGGGAAACGGGGAACGATGTGTTCTGAAAGCGGGGAGCGTTCCCGACCGCCTCGGCCACGGCCGCCGTGACCCGATCGGGCCGTTCGATGAGGGCCGCCGCGTACCGACTCGCCGTCAGCCAGTCGATCATTTGGCCACCTGCGTCTCGGCCGAGGTCGAGATGGGCCCATTGATCAGCTCGTCGCGCCGGATCGGCGAGAGGTCCCCCAGGGCACGGAACGAGCCGGCCCCGCGAGCGGCGACGAAATACGCGATTATCAGCGTTCGGGTGAGCGGCGAATCCGGCCAATCGCGGCAGGCCCGGCCATCGAAAGCGCGCACTGGGGCGATCTCGATACCCGTGCCGCACAGGAACGCCTCGTCCGCTTCGCCCGCGTCCGCACGGGTGAGCCCGGTCTCGCGCGCCGGGATGCCGTGTTCCTCGGCGGTCCGCAGAATCCAGGCGCGGGTGATGCTCGGAAGCACGTCCTCGGACAAGTGCGGCGTGAGGAGCACTCCATCACGTACCAGGAACAGCGCGGCCGTGGGGGCTTCGCAAAGCCGGCCGGCGTGGTTGGTGAGCACGCACCCGTCGAAACCCGCCTCGCGGGCGGCCAACCAGGCGAGGCGCGGCCCGGCATAGTTGGAGATGTTCTTGGCGGCGGGCGGGAAGACCGAGGTCGGCGCCCGCCGCCAGTCGCTGATAGTCAACGACATCGCCTCTGAGCGGGCAAGCCATCGTTTTCGGCCCATCGGCGTGGCGGTCACGGTCAACGCCGGCAGGGCCTCGGTACCGAGGTCGCCGGCGTTTGCGGCCGTGACCGCTACCCGCACATAGGCGTCTTCATGGATGTCGTTGCGGTGGATGAGTTCCTCGATGAGCGCGGGCAGCCGGTCGACACCCGGATCGGGAAGGCGCATCAAGGCCAGTGAATTCCGCAGCCGTTCGATGTGCTCGTCGAGGAGGAAGGGCCGAGGAGAAAGGGTTCGGTCGATCTGGGAGTAGATGCGGATGCCCTCAAACACGGAGATCGCATAGCGCATCGCCAAGCTGTCGATGCTGACTTTCGCCTCGTCTCGTGTGACCCAACGATCGGCGAAGTACACATGCGGACAAGCGACCACCGAATTTCCTCCTCGACCCGCTGTCGAGGCGGACCCGCCTCGACAGCCCTCGGCCCTGTCAGCCCTCAACCCAGGCCGGCCCGCGAGCGGGCGACCAGCTCCATCGGCGTGGTCAACCGGAATACCGGAAGACCGGCTCGCTCGGGTCGTACGCCTCGCGGAGGATGGCGTCGAAGTGCGTGTGCCTGAGCTCGATCGCCGTCGCCAGCGACTCCTTGGCCCTGGACCGCAGTTCCGGCGTGTCGCAGTATCGGGCGAGCATTTCGCGAAGGGGCTCCGTGTGCTCTTCCTCCAGATCGCTCACCGCTTCGTGATCGGAGTCACTCGAAGCGTGATGCTTGAAGAATTCATAGCCCCACTCCGGAATTCCGTAGGCGTCCCGCATCACCGCCATCATGCTTTTGCCGCTCTCATTGGTGATCGGAGGCTGACCCTCCATGAGCAGCAGCACCGATGCGACACCCTCGGTAAAGTGCACGTTGCTGTTGCAGCAGGCGTTCTTGTTGTGCTCGATCAGCGCTTTCGTCTCCGGGAAGAGCGGCACGTCCGGAAGGGTGGCGGGGTCAACGCCGACCGAGCGTCCGAAATCCTCGAACGTCTCCACGTGGCGCTTCGAATTGGACAGTCCCCCTGTCTCCTCCTCGTAGGCGTTCTCGATCAGCGATCGGCGGATCGCGATGTCGTCCACCCGGGACGCCACACCGGTCAGGTTGCGCGTCCACCAGCTCTTGATGGGCCAGCGCTGTACCACGAAGGTCTGCAGTAGCCGCTCGGTCGCCTTGCCCGCGAGAATCGTCTGGTAGAGCGGGCTGGTGGTCTTACGGCGCTGGTGGATCATCTCTTCCAGTTCGGTCACGAACTCTTCGCCCATGGGGCACTTTCCTCTCGCCTGCGGATGAAGTAAAACGCAATTGACCCGAATTTCGGAGTCATCTGCCGGGATTTTCCGGAATACGGAACTCAAGGAGTTCCAACGGGCACCCCGTGTCGTGCGGGGTCGTCAACAAGGGAGACCAGTTCACCGCCGTTGTCGGCGGCTCGCATTGCCTTGATGCTGTCCAGATTGATGTCGAGGAGGCTGCTGGCGATCGACTCGCAACGCGCCATGACGTCGTCCCCCCGCCAGGGCCTGAGCACGGCGGCCGCGGCATGCGACAACGGTGTCATGCCGAACGGCGCGCCTTCGCGAGCGCGCAAATATCCGGCGATCAACTCCAACGAGAGATTCCCACCCCCCTTGCCCATACCGTTCAGCGATGCGTCCAGGTACTCACAGCCCGCCTTCCGCGCGGTCAGCGAGTTTATGAAGGCAAGACTGAGCCCGTCGTGCGCGTGGAATCCCAGCGGAATCTCCGTAGTCTCCCGTACGGAGGTGATCAGCCGGTCTACATCTTCGGGGAAAAGGCTGCCGTTTGAATCGGCGAGATAATAGGCGTCGACCTCGAAACTCGTGGCAAATTTCGTCGCGCGGACGATATCGCTGGGCGCCAGTTCGCTGACGCGGATGAGGTTGATCGTCACCTTCATGCCGGCCTGATGCGCCGCCTCGACATGCGGCCCGAGCTTGGGCAATACAGTGATGGCCGCGGGCAGCCTGACCAGGCCCACGCCGGCGTCGGCAAGGCGCGCGTAGTCAGTGAGCTCCACATCGGCCGCGTGCGCCATGGCGACCAGGGTCACCCCGGAATGATCGGCCCGCAGTCTTCGAAGGTAGTCGGGCGGACAGGAGGCGGTTGGCAACTGAGCGCCATCGGTGTCATGCCGACGCGGCCGGAAGTAGCCGACCTCACAATAGGGAATCTGTGCTTCGACACATGCGGAAACGATCGCAGCAGCCTGCTCACCCGACCAGCTGTGCCCATTAACGTATCCGCCGTCACGCAATGTGACGTCAACTAAAATCATCTTGACCCTTCACCCATTACTTCCCCGATGAATCCGCTGAATGATCTTCCCGATCACGGAAGAATAGCCCCTCCACAGCAGCCGAACCCAAGTTAGGACCTAAAAAGAGTGTTGTCATGTCGGCCGTTTGGAGGACAGTATGCAATATTTGCTATATACAGCTCGAACAGGCCCGACGCCGCAGCGTGACAGCAGTTAAATTGCCCTAGAGGGCCAATGAGATTGTTATGCGTGTCCTGGAATGCCAAGACCGAGACCCGCGGATCGGGGGAACGGACGTCAGTCGTCGCCTTCCCCGGCATCCCCCGCATCCTCGATCTGCTCGGAGACCCAGGCGAGATAGTCGGCGCTGCCGGCGACGACCGGCACCGCGATGATCTCCGGAGTGTCGTAGGAGTGCTGGTCGGCGATGAGTTCGGCGAGCTCATCGAACCGTTCGACCGTGGTCTTGAAGACCACGATCCACTCCTCGGCGGACTCGATCTCGCCTTCCCACCAATAGGTGCTGGCGACCGGCCCGACCAGTTGCGCGCCCGCGGCCAGCCGCTCGCGTACCGCCGACTTGGCCAACTCGGCCGCCTCCGCGCGCGAGTCGGTGGCCGTGGTCACCTGCACGTGCGTGCCGTCCATGTACCCTCCCCCACCTGGCCGATCGTAGGCGCTCAGGGAGCGGGCCGCACGACAAGCGCGCTACCGCCGTGCCGGCGGCCCCGGAAACAGCCGTACGGTGTGGCCCTTGGCCGCGAGCGCCGCGCCGTAGGCGTCGAGCCCCAGGCGTACTATCGGACGCGGGCGACCCCGGTGACGACCGGGCCGCTGTGGTTCTTCCAGTTGATCGGGCGGATCCGCCACTCGTACCTCTTGCCGCTGGTCAGGCCGTCGAGGGTGACGCCGGGCGTGGTCACGGTGCGGACGAGGATGAAATCGCCTCGGGAACCGGCCGGCCGCCGGTAGACGCGGTAGGCGACGTCGGAGCCCGCGTCGCGCCAGCTCAGCGTGAGCGTGCCCGGGGAGTTCGACGTCGCGGTGACCCCGGAGACCGCGGGCACCGGCGGGCAGCCTTCGGGGTAGTTCCATGTGTGGAACCACTGCGACGGCTGCCGCCGCACGATCGACGGGGCCGGGGTCTCGGTGCCCGCGCCCACCCCGCGCGCCTGCCCACCGCGCCTGGTGAACTCGGCCGTGGGCACGGTGATGAACCTGGGCCGGTAGAAGGCGTCGGTGTAGAAGTTCAGCGACCGGCAGCCGGCGTCGACCGCGACCGTGTTGACGTTGTAGCCGATCACCACCGTGTCCCGGGTCGACAGCGGCGTCATCACCCGCGCGTCATAGACGATCTTGTAGTCGTGCGCCGCGTCGTCGCCCACGCCGGGCGCGCGGTAGAGCACCTTGCGCTGCCGCGGGTCGTACGGCCCCCATGGCGCGGTGGCCGGGTAGGCGACGATGGACGGCGAACCGAAGGCGGGGTCGTTTTGCACCAACCAGGTGCGTCCGCCGAGCTGGGCCACGCTGAACGCGCTGGACACCTCGATGTCGGCCCCGTACGGCTGAACCGGCTGCGCGCCGGCCTGCGCCGTCGTCCACCGGCCCGCCCCGGCGTAGAACGTCCACGCCGTCAGGTCGGTCAGCCGCCGCTGCGCGACCTTGGCCAGGTAGAGCCGCTTTTGCTGGACCCGCAGGTCATTGGCCTGCCAGCCGTAGACATAGACGTCGTCGCCCGCGGGCAGCAGCGCCGCGCCCCACATGATCGGCGTACCGCCGGGGACCGGGGTCACCGCCGGCAGTTCGCGGGGGCGCAGCCGCAGCGCCTTGGCCGGATCGCGGGCGGTGAGCCTACGCACCGGCACCGTGGTGACCGCGGTGGCGAGCGGCTCGTAGCGCGTCGTGGTCCAGCCGAATCGATGGAAGAACTTCACGACGTGGCGGCCCACGACCATGCCGTCGCCGCCCCAGTACCACTGCTTGTGCCGACCACTGCTCAGCAGCGGCCGCGGTTTGGCGGCCGGCAGCCGGTCCCATGGGCACGCGCCGCCGCCGGTCACGGTCGTGCGCTTGGACTCGCGCTGGATGACGAGCGAGTTGTTGATCATGCTGCCGCGAAAGGCCGGGGTGCTCTCGCGCACGGTGCCCAAGTAGGTGTCGGAAAAGAACCACGCGATCGTGGATCGCCCCACCCTGACGCCCTGGATGCCGTCGCCGCCGGCCCAGTCCGCGCAGGTGGCCGAGCGGCCGTACGACACCCACTCCGCCGTCAGCGCGGCGGCGTACGGCTGGCCGGGCACGACCGGCGGTGCCGTCGGCGGGTCGGCGTCGCCGGGCCGGGGTGAGACGAAGACGCACGCGACGGCGCCCGTGAGCACGCCGCACAGCACGACGGCGAGCGGCGCCCGCAAACTCGTACGGTGCACCGGCCGTGTCGAGGGTCGTCCATGTGCGCCCAGCGCGACTCTCCGTACTCACGGGTAATGGATGCCAATGGGACGGTAGCAGCGCGTCGGTTTCGTGGTTAGACCCACTCGTGTCACGGGTTACGGGTGGTCAATCAGATCAACTCGGGCCGTCCACGTAGCGCACGCCGAGCTTGGCGAGCAGGTCGCGCATGCCGTAGTGGTCGACCCCCAGCACCCCGCCGGCCAGTTTGCGGCGAGTCTCCACCTCGGTGGCAAGGCGCGCGCGGGAGCGTTCAAGCACGTCGGCCGCGTCCGCCCGCGGCACGCACATCACGCCGTCGTCGTCGGCGATGACGACGTCACCCGGCTCGATCAGCTGACCGGCGCACACCACCGGCACGTTCACCGAGCCGGGCGACGCCTTGACCGTGCCCTGCGCGGAGACCGCTCTGGTCCAGACGGGAAAGCCCATCTCTCGCAGATCGGCGACGTCACGCACGCCGGCCGCGGTGACGAGCCCGATCACCTTGTGTGCGACCAGCGACGTGGCGAGCAACTCACCGAACATCCCGTCCGTCGACGGCGATGTGGTGGTGATAACGAGGACGTCGCCGGGGCGGCAGACCTCGACCGCCGCGTGGATCATCAGGTTGTCGCCTGGATGCGACGACACGGTGACCGCGGGCCCGGCGATGGTCACGCCCTGCTGGATGGGCCGGATCTCCGGACCGACCAGGCCGGCACGGCCCGCGGCCTCGTGCACGGTGGCGACACCGGCGGCGCCGAGCCCGGACACGACCTCCGGGTCGGGCCGGTCGATCTTTGTGACGACGACGTATTCGTGCATGGTGCGCCGGTCCTTACGGCTTACGCCAGAGTCGTGGTTACGCGGAAGTCGTACTTACGGCAAGGTACGCCAGGGTCATGCTTACGCGAGGGTCGTGGTGACGTGCGGGTAGGCGCGCTGGTAGGCCTCGGCCCATGTCTCGGCGGCCAGACCCAGGTTGGGGCCGCTGTTGCGCTTGGCCTGGACGCCGCGGCGCCGCCCCAGGTCGGTGTAGTACTCCCAGAGGTGACGCTGTGCCTCGAAGACCTCCATGGCCGCCCGCTTGCGCTCCCACACCGGAGTGATGTCGAGCAGCACGTCGGGGTGGAAACCGCACATCTCGGGCTGGTGCGGCTCGAAGTGGAACACCGGCGGCGCGCCGATCACGTCGCCCGCGTCGCTGGGCACGCCGGGCGCCTGGGCGAGGATGCGCGCCTTCATGGCGATCTCGCACGCCTTGGGGTGGTCGATGTTGTACGGATCGGCCGGCGCGTGCGTCAGCACGACGGCCGGCTGCAACCGACGGTAGACGTCGACGAGGCGGCTCAGCAGTTCGGGCGACTCCTCCAGGGGGTAGTCGCCGGCGTCGAAGAACTCGATCTCGGCGCCGAGGACCTTGCTCGCCTGCTCGGCCTCGCCGCGGCGGACGGCTTTGACCTGCTCGAGGTCGTAGCCCTGCCGCCAGAGCCGCGCGGACTCACCGCGTTCGCCGAACGTCAGGCAGGCGATGAGGGCGCGCCCGCCCGTGCTCGTGGTCAGCGCGATCGCGCCGGCCGCCCGCCAGACGAAGTCGCCTGGGTGTGCGGTCACGACGAGCAGCGGCCGCGCCGCGTCGGCAGGGAGCTCAGCCGGGTCTGATGACATGAGACGATCTCCTCGTTCGCCGTCACGCTAAACGTCAACAATAGGGATATCAACCTCCGGTCGCCCCGGCCAGGGTCAACGAAGGTCAACTACGCTCGAGGGATCATGAGTGAGGGTGTCGTCGCCGTGCTGGGTCTCGGTGAGGCGGGGGCGCGTTATGCCGCCGACCTGCTCGCCGCCGGCGTCACGGTGGTGGGCCACGATCCGGTGGCCCGGCCCGAGATTCCCGGTCTCCGGCAGGTCGACGATCCCGTCGCCGCCGTCCGCGACGCCGCGTACGTGCTGAGCCTGAATTCGGCGAGCGTGGCGGCGACGGTGGCCGCCGCCGCGGCGCCCGGCCTGCGGCCCGGCGCGGTGTTCGCCGATCTCAACACCGGCGCGCCGGAGATCAAGCGCCGGGTGGCCGAGACGGTCGAGCCGGCCGGCGCGGCGTTCGTCGACGTGGCCGTGCTCGCTCCGGTGCCGCGCCGGGGGCTGCGGACGCCGGTCGCGGTGGCCGGGTCCGGACGGGCCAGGCTCACGAGTTTTCTGGCCGCGTTCGACGTCCCCGTCGAAGACGCCGGTCCGCGGCCCGGTGCGGCCGCGGCGCGCAAGCTGCTGCGCAGCGTGTTCATGAAAGGCATCGCCGCCGTCCTGCTGGAAAGCCTCGAGATCGGCGCGCTGGCCGGCCACGAGGACTGGTTGCGCGAACAGATCGTCGCCGAGCTCACCGCCGCGGACCGCGCCTTCGTCGACCGGCTGGTCGACGGCACGCCGCGGCACGCCGGCCGGCGCCTGGCCGAGATGCGGGCGGTGGCCGACTACGCCGCCGGCCTCGGCGCCGGCCACGACATCACGCGCGCGACCATCGCCCGGCTCGAACGGCTCGTCGCCGATCCAGCCGCCGCCGAACAAGCCGACAGGGCCGACAGGGCCGACCAAAGCGACAGAGCCGGCGCCGATCCGGAGGAGAAGAAGACGCCGTGAGTGATCATCCGCGACCGTCGCCGGCCGCCCGCGAGCTGGTCAGCGGCGGGTACGACCCGCACGTCCACATCGCCCCCGACGTCATGGAGCGGCGGATCGACGACCTGGCGCTTGCCCGGCGGTTCCACGAGCGGCGGCTGGCCGGCTTCGTGCTCAAGTCGCATTACGTTCCCACCGCCGAGCGGGCCAGCGTGGTCAAGGCCGCGGTGCCGGGGGTCGACGCCGTGGGCGCCATCACGCTCAACGCCTCCGTCGGCGGGCTGAACCCCATCGCCGTCGAGATCGCCGCGCGGGAGGGCGCCCGCTGGGTGTGGCTGCCCACGGTCGACTGCCGCAACCAGCGGGAGTCGCACGCCGCCGACCCGCCCGGCGCGAAGCCGCCGATGTGGGCGCGGCTCCAGCGGGAGCTGCACGACGAGGGCATCGCCAGCCCGCCGATCGACGTGGTCGACGCGGCCGGCGAGGTGACCGGTGCGCTGCGCGATGTGCTGCGGGTGGTCGCCAAGCACGACCTGGTCCTCGCGACCGGCCACCTGTCCCGCGATGAGATCTTCGCCGTCGTGGACGCGGCGACGGCGGCCGGCGTTCGCCGCGTCGTCGTCACGCACCCGGAGTTCACCTCGCAGCGGATCAGCCCGGCGGATCAGCGCGAGCTCGCCGCCCGAGGGACCTACCTCGAGCGGTGCTTCACCACGGCGCATACCGGCAAATGCACGTGGGATACTGTGTTCGATGGCGTCCGCGCGGCGACCCCGGCACGCTCGTTCTTCGCCAGCGATCTGGGCCAGCCGTTCAACCCACCCGTCGAGGACGGCCTGGCGCTGATGGCCGACCGTTTCCTCGCCGCCGGCTTCACCGAGGAAGAGGTCCACACCATGGCGGTCACCAACACCGTGGCGCTCGCCGGACCCACCTCATAGCCGGGGACGGGGAGACCGTGCGGGGTCGGGGTGCGCCGCTGGCCGCGCGCCGGGCGATGAGCGAGAAGGCGCTGTTCGCGGCCGCGTGCCTGACGACCCTGTTGGCGACCACGGTCCTGGTGGCGCTCGGCGGCTACACGCTGGCGGTCACCGACAGCGGCGCCCGCCGGACCCTGGCGCGCGCCCCGGCCGGCCAGCTCGAGACGCGGATCATCGCGCGGGCCACCGGCGCGACCTACGCCAAGACCGAACGGGCCGTCCGGACGGGCCTGGCCGGCGCCTACTCCGGGGTGCCGTTCACCGCCGCGGTCAGCGCCCGCGGCGACTCCTACACCCTGCCGGGCCAGCGGCACGCCCGCCGCCCGCTGCTGACCACGTTCGCGATGTACGCGGGGATCGAGCGGCACGCGACCCTTCTGCGGGGAGCCTGGCCGCGGCCGCGGCCGCCGACCGCACCCGGCGGCATCGTCGAGGCCGCGCTGCCCGAGCCGGCGGCGCGGGCGATGAAGATGTCGGCGGGCGGCACCTACACGGTGCACAGCCGACTTGACGGGCGGGCCGCGCGGGTGCGGATCACCGGCCTGTTCACGGTGAACCGGGCCGACGACCCGTTCTGGTACGACGATCCGCTCGTCACGAGGGGCGTCCAGACGCTTTCCTACACCACCTTCGGCCCGCTGGTCGTCGCCCCCGAGACGTTCGTCGGCGGGTTCGCGGCGACGGGCGTGACGGTGCGCTGGCTGGTGCTGCCGGACGTGGACGCCATCAGGCCGAACCAGCTCGGCGGCCTCGCCGTCCGGGTGGCCGGGCTCGGCGACCGGCTCGCGGCCGCCGACCCCGACGCGCAGCACATCGTGGCCACCGACTTTCCGCGGGTCCTGGCCCAGCTTGACCAGGCCGCTCTCGTCAGCCGGTCGACGATGGCCATACCGCTGCTGCAGCTACTCGTGCTGTCCGGGTACGCGCTGTTGCTGCTGGGCCGCCTGCTGGCCGAACACCGCCGGATGGAGACCGCCGTGCTGCGGGCGCGCGGGGCTTCGCTGCGGCAGCTGTCGGGCTTGACCATTGGTGAGGCGGTCCTGCTCACCGCGCCCGCCATGGTGACGGCTCCGTTGCTGGCACCGGCGCTGCTGCGGCTGGCCGGGAAGGTGTCGATCATCAAGGACGCGGGCCTGCGGCTCGACTCCACGCCGGCGGCGACGTTGTGGGTGGCCGCCGTGCCGGCGGCCGCCGCATGTGCCGTCGCGCTTACCCTGCCGGCCCTGCACGGCGTCACCCGCTCGTACGTGGCGGCCAGAACGATACGGGGTCGCGGCGCCCGGCACGGGGCGTTGCAGCGGGCCGGCGCCGATCTCGCCCTGGCCCTCGTCGCCGCGCTTGGCGTCTGGCAGCTGGTCCGCTACGGCGGACCGGTGACCGAACAGGCCGGGACGAGTGGGCAGGCGGGCGGCGCGCTCGGCATCGACCCGTTCATCGTGGCCGGACCCGCGCTGGCCCTGCTGGGCGGCGGAGCGCTGGTGCTGCGCATCGTGCCGATCGCCGCCCGCGCCGCCGAACGGGCGACGTCTCGGCGGGACGCCCTCGCCCCCGCGCTCGGTGCTTGGCAGGTCAGCCGGCGGCCGCTGCGCTACGCCGGACCGGCGCTGCTGCTCGTGATGGCGATCGCCGTTGGCGTGCTCTCGGTGACCGCCGGGGTCACCTGGCGGCGCTCACAGCTCGACCAGGCGGACTTCCAGGCGGGGGCGGACCTGCGCGTCACCCCGGCGCGGGACGCGGGCGCCGCCGCCCCGTTCGGCCAGGGTGCGGCGTTCGGCACGCTGCCCGGGGTAAGCGTGGCCGGCCCGGTGTTGCGTAAAACGTCGAGCGCGGGAGATCAGGAGGTGTCGCTGCTCGCGGTGGACGCGGCGAAGGCCGGCGCGCTGCTCAGGACGCGTCCGACCACCGCTCCCCCGGGCGCCGCTCCCCCTGCCATCGCACCGCCCGGCCGGGCGGACCGGCTGGCGTTCGATGTGCGGATCGTCCCGCACGGAGCCCTCGGCGACCCCGGTCACGTCACGCGGGGCCGCTTGTTCGTCCTGCTGGTCGACGCGTTCGGCGTGGTCGCGAGGGTCGGGCTCGGCGGCGTCCCCGGCGACGGCAGGTTCCACGTCCGGGACGCCGGCCTCGCCGCGCTCACCGGGCCGGGCGGGCGGCTCAGCGGGCCGATCGCGATCAGGGGCTTCCGCTACGACTACGCCGCGGACGCGGCATTGCCGCCGCTCACGCTGAGCCTGCGGATCCGCGGCACATCGGCCCCGCCGGCCGCCGCCGAGCCCGGGTTGCGGCCACCGGCGGGCAACGCGTGGTCGAGCGCCTTTCGCCCCGCCGGCGGCGTCTCCCTCAGCGGCTCCGCGGGCGATGGGGACACCGGCGGCGCGGTCGTCCGGCCGGATGGGCGGTCGTTGACGGTCGAGCTGCCGAAGGTCGCGCCGGTGGGCGACCGCTTCGGGGGCCCGGTGGGCGCCCGCCTCACCGTCGTGCTCGGCCGCTCCGGCGAACGGCCGGCGGACAGCGCGCCGCCACTGCCCGGGATCATCAACGCCGAGTTGGCCCGTCGGGCGGGCGTCGGCGTCGGCGGGCGGCTCACCCTCACCGAGCCCTACGGCCCGCAGCCGGTCACCGTCGCGGGGATCGTCCCCGCGCTGCCGTCGACGTCGCCGAACGAGCCCGCCGCGCTCGTGGATTGGCGCGCCTACGCCGACCGCTCCACCGTCCTGACCGGCACCGAGACCGCGCCAACCGAATGGTGGCTGGCCACGGGCGGCGACACCGCGCCGGCCGTGCGGACGCTGGCGCGGCATCCGGCCTGGACGGCGGGGGTGGTCGACCGCATGGCGTTGCGCCGCGAGCTGCGCGACGCGCCGCTCGGCGCGGCGCTGCAGGGCGCGTTCGTCCTCGGCTTCCTCGCCGCATTGGGCTTGGCCGTCGTCGGCTTCGCGGTGAACGCGGCGGTGTCGGCCCGGGAGCGGCGCGCCGAGTTCGCCGTCCTGCGCGCGCTCGGCGTCAGCACCCGGCAGGTCTTCGGCATGCTGGGCGTCGAGCAGGTGTTCCTGGTGGTGCTCGGCCTGGTCGGCGGCCTGGCGCTGGGGCTCGTCATCGGGCACGTCGTGATCCCGCACACCGTGCTCACCGTACGGGCCACCGCGCCCTACCCGCCGGTGCGGCTGATCGTGCCGTGGCCTTCGATCATCGGCCTGCTCGCGGGGGTGCCGGTACTGCTCGCGGGCGTGTTCGCCCTGCTCGTCCGCTCGCTGCTGCGCCGTGGTCTCGGCTCCGCCACCCGGATCGGGGAGGATCGGTGACGTCCCTGCTCGCCGTCGTGCGCACGGTCCGCGCGGAACGCGCCATCTTCGCCGCGCTCGGCCTCATCGTCCTCCTCACCACCTTTCTCGTCGCCGTGGTCCCCCCGCTGCTCACCGGCCGCTACGACGCGGCGGCGCGCGAGGCCGCGGCCGGCCCGGCACCGGCCGCCCGCGACGTGACGCTTACCTCGCTCAGCGCGAGCCGGGCCAGCCCGCCGCCGGCCACCCGGCTCGACATCGGCCTGCGCCAGGCCGCGGACCAGTTCGACAACCTGACCCCGGACGACCTGCGCGCCGTCACCGGCCCCTTCGAGTACAACGTCGTCACCCGGGCGGCGCCGCTGCCGACGGGCGCGGGCACCCACCCGGAGCGGCCGGACCAAAGCCGGCGGCTGCTGCTCGAGTGGGATCCCGGCGTGGCCGGCCGCGTCCGCTACCTCGTCGGCCGCCCGCCGCGCAACCCGGTCCCCCGGGCTCCCGGCCCGCCGGTCTTCGAGGTCGGCCTGGACGCCACGTCCGCGGCGGCGCTGCGCGTCCGCCCGGGCGCCGAGATGCCCTTGACCTTCGGCACCGGGCCGGTCGTCGTGCGCGTCACCGGTCTGTATCGCCCACTTGCCGCGGGCGATCGCTACTGGCCGGCGCGGCCCGGACTGACCGGCCCGATCGTGAGTCGGGACCGGGAGGGCACGATCTACACCGGAGTCGGGGTGCTGGACGCGGCGGGCTATGAGGCGGTCTATAGCCATACCGACGCGTCGCTCTATATCACCTGGCGGCGTCCCGTCCGACCCGAGGCCTTCACCGCGAGCCGCGTCGACGGGGTGGTCGATGCCCTTACCCGGTTCGGACTGGGCGGGGCTGAGCTGCAAGTGCGGGTCGAAAGCGGGCTGACCCCCGCGCTGACCGAATTCCGCGGCCAGCTGCGGACGGCTCAGGCGGTGCTGTCGCTCGCGCTCACCGAACTTTTCGCTGTGGCGTTCGGCGTGCTCGCGCTCGTGTGCCGGCTGCTGACCGAGCGGTTGCGCGCCCACCTGGCGACCATGCGCGCCCGTGGGGCGTCCCTGACCCAGCTGGGGGCCGGCGTCGCCGTCGCGGTCGCCGTCGTGGCGCTGCCCGCAGCCGCCGTGGGGTACGGGACGGCGGCGGCGTCGACGACGCCGGGTCCGACCGCGCTGCCCGGCGCGCTCGCCGTGCTCGCCGTGGCCACGTTGCTGCCCGTCGCGCTCGTCGGCTGGGCGCACGGCCGGGCCGGCCGGGGGGGCAAGCCCGGGCGATCCGACCTGGTCCTGGGGCGCGTCACCCCGCGCAGGTTCGTGCTTGAGGCGCTGGCCGTGGCGCTGACCGTCGCCGGGGTGTTCGCGCTGCGCTCGCGCGGCCTGACTACGGACGCGGCGACGGCGGGCACCGATCCCTTCCTGACGATGGTGCCCGTACTGCTCGGGTGCGCCGCCGGTCTGGTGACGCTGCGCGGCTACCCGTATCCGCTGCGGCTGATCGCCCGGATCACCGCGCGTGGCCGCTCGGCGGTCTCGTTCGTCGGCGTCGCACGCGCCTCCCGCCAGGGCACCGTCGCCGTCCTGCCCATGATCGTTCTGCTGCTCGCCACGGCGGTCGCCGGCTTCACCAGCGTGATCGACTCCGAGCTGCGGCGGGCCCAGGAGCGCTCGGCGTGGATGATGGCCGGCGCCGAGGCGCGAGTCGACGGCCTGCGACTGCACGTCGACGGCGCCGAGCGCGTCCGGCGGGTGGCGGGCGTACGCGACGTCGCGGCGGCGCGCTTCGTTGACAGCGGCTCCATCGGCTCGCCGGCGGACTTGGTCGACGTCACGATCGTGGCCGTCGATCTGGCCGCCTATCGGCGCGTCGTGACCGGCAGCCCGATCGAGCTCCCGGCGCTGTCGCCGGCCGCGGGATCGGCCGTGCCCGCGTTGCTGTCGCCCGGGCTGGCCCGCCGGCTCGGAGCCGGACCCGGACCGTACACCGCCACCGGGGCCGGCATCCCCGACCTGACCATCCGCCCGGCGGGCACGATCGACGGTTTTTCCGGTGCCGGCGGTGAGGTCGTGGTCGTGCCGTACCAGGCGCTGGGCCCGCACGCGGTGCCGACAGCGCTCTTCGTCAGCGGCACGAACATCGACCATGCCGCCCTGCGCGGCGCGGCCGGCGGCGACGCCGTGGTGACGACGCGCGCCGCCGTCCTCGACCGGCTGACCGGCGCCCCGATGGTGGGCCTGATGCGCACGGCGTTCGGCGTGGGCGCGCTCGTCGTGGCCGGGTACGCCACGCTCGCCATCGTGCTCGCGTTGATCATCGGGTCGAGCGGACGCGGCCAGACCGTGTCGTACCTGCGCACGCTCGGGCTCAGCCGCGGCCAGGCGCGACGACTCGCGATCACCGAGGTCGGCCCGGCGCTGGCCTGCGCCGCGGTGGCCGGATGGGTGGTCGGTCTTTTGCTGCCGCGGGTGGTGGGCCCGGCCATCGATCTTCGGCCGTACACGGGCGGGCTGCCCGCCACCGGCTTCGCGCCCGATCCGCTCACGACCGCCGCGCTCGCCGCCGGGCTGGTCGCGTTCGGCGGGCTGGCCATCGTCGTCGACGCGATGATCAGCAGTCGCCGGCGGCTCGGCGGCACGCTCAGAATGGGGGCTCAGCCATGACCGGGAAAACCACCACCGAGGAAGCATTGGAAGCGACGGACGCCGTCGGCCTCGCCGAGATGGAGCGCCGCGCGGCCGGCCGCACACCCGCCTACGGCGCGGACGCCCATATCGTCTGCGACAACCTTGTGCGGATCTACAAGACCGACGGCGTCGAGGTCGTCGCGCTCCAGGGCCTCGACCTGCTCGTCGAGCAAGGTGAGATGGTCGCCATCGTGGGCGCGTCCGGCTCGGGCAAGTCGACGCTGCTCAACATCTTGTCCGGGCACGACGTGCCCACCGCCGGGCTGGCCCGGGTGGCCGGGGCCGACCTGCTGTCGCTGTCGGCCCGGCAGCGGCTGCGCTTTCGCCGCGAGCTGGTCGGGTTCGTCTGGCAGCAGGCGGCGCGCAACCTGCTCCCCTACCTGACGGCGGCGCAGAACGTCGAGCTGCCGATGCGGCTGCGCGGCGCCAAGGCGCGAGCGCGGCGGGTGCGCGCCGGCGAACTGCTCGAGTTGATGGGCGTCGGTCATTGTGCCGGGCGGCTGCCGAGGGAGCAGCAACGGACCGCGATCGCCGTCGCCGTGGCCAACGCGCCCCAGGTGCTGCTGGCGGACGAGCCGACGGGCGAGCTCGACACCGCGACGTCGGCCGAGGTCTTCGCGGCGCTGCGCGGCGCCAACCGCGAGCTCGGCGTGACGGCCGTCATCGTGACGCACGACCCGCAGGTGGCCGAGCAGGTCGACCGGACGATCGGCATCCGCGACGGCCGCACGAGCAGCGAAGTCGTCCGGCGCACGCTGCGCGACGAGGCGGGTCGCGAACGGATCGTCGCCGAGGAGTACGCCGTGCTCGACCGGGCCGGGCGGCTACAGCTTCCGCGGGCGTTCACCGGCGAGCTCGGCATGAAGGACCGGGTGCGCCTCGCGCTCGAACCCGACCACATCGGCGTCTGGGCCGATCGCGCGGGCGCTGCCGACCGGCCGGACCGGGCGGAGGAGCGAGATGACTGAGCCGGCCATCGCCGTAGCCGGGCTCACCAAGACCTACCGGACCGGGCGGATCGAGGTGCCGGCGCTGCGGGAGGTGTCGTTCGAGGTACCGCCCGGGCAGCTCGCGGTGGTCAAGGGCAGGTCCGGCTCCGGCAAAACGACGCTGCTCAACCTGATCGGCGGGCTCGACGCCCCGGACGCCGGCCGCGTCGAGGTGGCCGGGCGCACGGTGACCGACCTCGGCGAGGCCGAACAGCTGCGGCTGCGGCGCGAGACCATCGGCTTCGTCTTCCAGTCATTCGGGCTGATCCCCGTGCTGTCGGCCGCCGAGAACGTCGGGGTACCGCTGCGGCTGACCCGGATGTCCCCGCGCGCCCGCGAGGAGCGGGTCCGGGTGTTGCTCGCCCTCGTCGGCCTGGCCGACCACGCCGGTCAGCGTTCCTACGAGCTGTCCGGCGGCCAGCAGCAGCGCGTCGCGATCGCCCGGGCGCTGGCCAACCGGCCGCGCCTGCTCATCGCCGACGAACCGACCGGCCAGCTCGACTCGGAAACCGCGCAATCGATCATGCGCCTCATCAAGGCCGTGGTCCGCGACCAAGAGGTCACGGCGCTGGTCGCCACCCACGACCCGGTGCTGATCGGGCATGCCGACCGGGTGCTCGAACTGCACGACGGCGCCCTCATCGCCGACAATCCGGTCACGCCGCAGGCCACCGGCCAAAGATGAGCGCGCCCGCCCGCTTGCTGCTTTCTTCGTCAACGACCCAGATGATCTCGCGTGTGGCTCTTGACACTCCGCTCCCCGCACATAAGCACAAGCCCGCTCCTGGGGATTGATTAGCCCTGTCGCCACCCGGACATGGGCCGGGCACTGGTAAGCACCGCACGCAGCTGGCCCGGCGGACCAGGCCTGAACCGCCCCTCGGGCCACGTTGATCTACTGTTTAACTATATGGTACATATGGCCGTACAAATCTGCTCAGGAAGCTCAAGTTGGTGGCCAAATGGGGAGCACACACGGCAGGTCTTCGCGGTGCCCGTGCCCGGCTTCGCCTGCAAGATCGACCAGCTACAGGCGTTCGCGGGGTCCGGCGCCCGAGACGCCCGACTTC
>CALAED010000150.1 GCA_937891035.1 uncultured Thermomonosporaceae bacterium
CCCGCCACGCCCGCATCTGGATGCGGGCCACGGCATCGGTGTCGGCTCGCCGCGCGGGTCGTACGCCAACGTCGGCCATCTGATGATCGCGGTCCTTTCGTTCCCAGGATGGTTCTCAGGTTAGAGGTGCCCTGGTGCGTCCCTTCGGCGGCGTCCCTTCGGCGGCGTGCCCGGAAGGCGCGCGCGTCTTCGTCTTCGTCCGATTGCCGCACACCTGCATCGAACACCAGGTGCGGGAGCGGTTCTTGGAAGTTCCGAGGAAGGCCGCGTGGCCGGCTACGACTACGTTTTGGCCGTCTCGACCCAACCCGGCGGGGCCCATCGACGCCGGCGCCGACTTGCGCGATGTGACAACACAGCGCACGATGGGCACTGCAACGTCACAACGCCGTGACCGGGTAGGAGTCTTCCATGGCCGATAAACTGACCATCCCTGACGGCGGGTTCTGGCCCGCTCCACAGGTCCCGCAGCCGAACATCTACCCGATGGAGTGGCGCGTCGAGACGGAAAAGCTCGCCGCCCTCTACGAGAAGTCCAAACGGACCGTGTGGAACCCGGCCGACCTGCCCTGGGACGGGCTGCGCGCGGAAGACTTCACGGTCGAGCAGCGCCTGGGGATCATGTACTGGTTCTCCGTGCTCGCCAACTTCGACGCCTCGGGGCCCGCCGTGTTCGCTCGCGCCACCATCCACGCGTTCGAGCAGCACGAGGAAGACCCGGTCCGCAAGTGCTTCTTCTCGATCACCCGGGACGAGATGAACCACGAGGAGTGCTGCCAGCGGACCATCGCCAAGCTGTGGCCGGGCGGCCCGCTCGACTGGGAGCCGCGCACCAACCTCGAAAAGGCGGCCCACAACAACATCGCCTGGCTCTACCACAACGGCGGCCGCTACTGGAACGGCTACAACTCGGCGGTCGGCAAATACTCGCTCGCCGTGCTGTTCACCAGCTTCATGATGGGCGAGATGGCAGCCTCGACGCTGTTCAGGGGAATGTCGTCCGGCACCACCCACCCCGTCTTCGGCGAGATGTTCCAGCGGATCGGCCGCGACGAGTCCCGGCACCTGCAAATCTGCATGACGATCCTGGAGAACGAGTGGCCCGGCCTCACCGAGGAGATCAAGTCCCAGATCACCCGCCAGCTTCGGGCCGGGTTCGTCTTCCTGTCGATGATCTTGTGGGAGCCGCCGGAGGGGTTCTGGGACCTGCCGCCGTACTTCCTGAACAACCACCGCGTGCTGATGAACCACGCCCGCAAGGCCGGTCTCGGCGTCTTGTCGTATGCGGAGCAGGCCGAGAACTGGCGGGTCGCGATGGCCAGAGTGCGCGCGATCGTCGAACGATGGGGCATCGAGTTCCCGGCAATCCCGGAGCTCGACATCGAAGGAGTCGAGGTCAAAGTCATCGACCCCGAGGACATCATCCCGGTGTTTTGATGTTTCTTTGGTTGTAATTTGCCATCACTTGGTTGCTCGTTGGCACGAAGTGGCTATTGCATCGATCAGACCCTTCGTTGACCATCGTTTTAGGGAGAGCGGGCAACGCCCACCACTTGCTGTGGGAGCGGGTGATGAGCATGGAATCCACCGCATGGCAGACAGCTCACCGTTTGGAGGAGCTGGCGGCCGAGTTCTCGGGCTGGCGGTTCGGCCTCGGCGGCTCCGGGCACTGGTGGGCGGTCCGCGGCAACGATCTCGTCCGCAGCCGCAACATCGAGGAGCTGCGCAGCCGCCTGCACGAGCTGGCCGCGCGGCAGCGGCAATAGCGAACGGACGGCGTGGCCCGGGCGGGCGGCTCGGCGCACTCGGACGCCGCCCGCGCCGCGGCGGAGGCGACGAACGTGGGAGGCCAGAGGCGGACAGAGGGGCGGGGTCTCGCCGGCCCCGCCTCCGCCGGCCGCCGCCAGCGAGACCGGATAATGGTCTCGCCGGCCCCGCCTCGCCCGGCGAAACCCCGCCTGACCTCTACCACGTGCGGTGTCTCGTCCCGGTTCAGTCGAGTAACACCAACTTTGTCCGAGGCGATGTCGGGATTAAGACGCCGCCGGTGTGTGTACCCCCGAGCACATATCGGCGGCGTCTTGGGCACCGGGGTCTCGTGTGCCGGCACCGGCGGCGCGGGCGCGGCGGCGATAGCCGAGGTGGCGCGGGCGACACACGTGCGGGGCGGCGGGTCCACGAGATCCGCGAAGCCGGGTACCGTTCGAACATGGCACCCAGCACAACTCCCGACGCGCCGTTCGGCCGGATGCTGACCGCCATGGTCACGCCCTTCACCGCCGACGGCGCCGTCGACTACGACGGAGCCGCGCGCCTGGCGACCTACCTGGTCGACGAGCAGCGCAACGACGGGCTCGTCGTCAGCGGTACCACGGGGGAGTCGCCAACGACGAGTGATGAGGAGAAGGCCCGGCTGCTCACGGCGGTGATCGAGGCGGTGGGGGACCGGGCGACGATCGTCGCGGGGGCCGGCACCTACGACACCGCGCACAGCGTGGAGCTGGCGCGGGCCGCCGAGCGGGCCGGTGCGCATGGCGCCCTCGTCGTCACGCCGTACTACAGCAAGCCCCCGCAGGACGGCCTGCTGCGCCATTTCACGACCGTCGCGGACGCGACCGGGCTGCCCGTGCTGCTGTACGACATCCCGGGCCGCACCGGGACGCCGATCCATACCGAGACGCTGGTCAGGCTCGGTGCGCACCCGCGCATCGTCGGGGTGAAGGACGCCAAGGGAGACCTGTTCGCCGGGTCGTGGGTGATGGCCCGCAGCGACCTGGTGTTCTACTCCGGCGACGACGCCCTTAACCTGGCCTGGCTGTCCATGGGAGCCGCCGGGTTCGTCAGCGTCGTGGGCCACGTCGTCGGCGCCGACCTGCATGAGATGATCGACTCATACCGGTCCGGCGCCATCGCCACGGCGCTGGCCACTCACCGCAGGTTGCTCCCCGTCGTCACGGCGATCATGACCCGTACGCAGGGCGCCATCGCGGTCAAGGCCGCGCTCGGGCTCCTCGGCCGGCCCGGCGGCACCGTACGGCCGCCGCTGGTCGACGCCACACCGGAATTCACCGCGCAGCTGCGCGAAGATCTCACGATCGGGGGAGTCAAAGTGCCGGAGGCCACTTCGTAGTGTGCACAGCCAACATCGCCAATCTTGACCGCAGAGTCGCCCCGCCAGGCCGGGTGAGCCGATGAGCCATCCCCATCCAGAACTCGACGCGCCCCCTCCGCTGACAACGGACGGACTGCGGATCGTCGCCCTCGGTGGGCTCGGCGAGATCGGCCGCAACATGACCGTCTTCGAGATCGCCGCGGCGCACGGGCCGAACAGGCTCCTCGTCGTGGACTGCGGGGTGCTGTTCCCCGAGGAGGAGCAGCCCGGGGTCGACCTGATCCTGCCCGACTTCGACTACATCAGGGGTCGCCTCGACGACATCGAGGCGATCGTCCTCACCCACGCCCACGAAGATCACATCGGCGCCGTACCGTACCTGCTGCGCGAGCGCGCCGACATTCCGATCGTCGGCTCGCGGCTGACCTTGGCGCTCGTCGACGCCAAACTGCTCGAACACCGGATCAGGCCGGTCACCCGGCAGGTGGCCGAAGGCGATCGGATGCGCTTCGGCCCGTTCGACTGCGAGTTCTTCGCGGTCAACCACTCGATCCCCGACGCGCTCGCGGTTGCCCTCCGCACTCCGGCCGGGCTCGTGCTGCACACCGGCGACTTCAAGATGGACCAGTTGCCGCTGGACGGGCGGCTCACCGACCTGGGCGGGTTCGCCCGGCTCGGCGCCGAGGGCATCGACCTGCTGATGTCGGACTCGACCAACGCCGAGGTCGGCGGCTTCGTCACCAGCGAACGCGACATCGGCCCGGTGATCGACGACGTGTTCCGCACGGCGGAACAGCGGGTCATCGTCGCTTGCTTCGCCTCGCACATACACCGGGTGCAGCAGGTGCTCGACGCGGCCGCCGACAGCGGGCGCAAGGTCTGCTTCGTCGGCCGGTCGATGGTCCGCAACATGGGGGTGGCGACCGACCTCGGCTACCTGCGGGCGCCAGAGGGCATCATGGTCGAGCAGAAGGAGATCGACGATCTGCCCCCAGAAAAGGTGGTGCTCATCTGCACCGGCTCGCAGGGCGAGCCGATGTCGGCGATGTCCCGGATGGCCAACCGCGACCATCAAATTCGGATCACCAGAGGCGATACCGTCCTGCTCGCCTCCTCGCTTATCCCAGGCAACGAGAACGCGGTCAACCGGGTCATCAACGGCCTCACCCGCTGGGGCGCCCGCGTCGTGCACAAGGGCAACGCGCTGGTGCACGTGTCCGGGCACGCGCCGGCGGGGGAACTGCTGTACGTACTCAACCTCACCAAGCCGGGCAACTTCCTGCCGATCCACGGCGAGTGGCGGCATCTGCGGGCGCACGCGGCGCTGGCGGAGCTCACCGGCGTACCCAGGGACAACGTCGTCATCGCCGAGGACGGGGTCGTGGTCGATCTCGTCGACGGTCAGGTGGCGATCACTGGGGCGGTGCCCGCCGGCTACGTCTACGTCGACGGCGCGACGGTCGGCGAAGTCACCGAAACCTCGCTCAAGGACCGGCGGATCCTGGGCGAGGAGGGCTTCATCTCCATCGTCGTGGCCGTGGACTCCACGTCGGGCAAGATAGTCGCCCGGCCGGAGATCCATGCCCGGGGTGCCGGCATCGTCGACGAGGACTTCCACGACGTCGTCTCGAGGATTCAGGAGGTTCTGGAGGGCGCGGCCGCGGATGGGATCAATGACGTGCGCCAACTGCGTCAGCTGATCCGCCGCACCGCCGGCAAGTGGGTGAGCGAGAGCTACCGCCGCCGGCCCATGATCATCCCGGTCGTCGTCGAGGTCTAGTCAGATCTAGGCCGATCTGGCTCAGTCTGGTTCGTCGCGAGCCAAGCTCCGATCACGTCGGGGTGTCGCGACACGCCGGGTCGCTAACGGGGAACCCCGATGGCGCACAACTACTCTCATCATCATGGCCACTCGTGCGCATGGAGGCTCTTCGGGCTCCGCGCGTACCCGTCCGACCACAACCGGTAAGCGGTCGAGCGCGACCGGCAAGGCCACCAACTCGCCCACTCCGAGCGGGTCGGGCCGGCCGGGCAGGTCGAGCAAATCGGGAAAGGCGGGCCAATCAGGCCGGTCTCGCCCCAGTGGGCGCCCTCGGTCCGGATCCGGGCGAAGGCCGCAAAAGCCGGATCCGGTAGCCCAGCTGATCATCGGTCTCGGTCGGCTGATCGCTCGACTCTGGCTGCTGATCGCGCACGCCGTCGGAGCGGTCTTCCGTGCCTACGGCCGCGGCGCCCGCGATCTCGACCCCGAGCATCGCCGGGACGGGCTCGGCCTGGCCATGCTGGGCGTCGCGATCGTGCTCGCCTCGGTGACCTGGTGGCCGCCACAAGGCAGCGTGACCAAGGTCATCGAGCTTGTCGTGCGCGGCGCGTTCGGCGAGTTCGCCATGCTGTTGCCGGTGCTGGCCGGCCTGCTGGCCTGGCGGCTGCTGCGCCATCCGGAGCTGAACGGCGACACCGGCCGCGTCGTCATCGGGGCCAGCGCACTGTTCGCCGGGGTGCTTGGCATCGTGCACATCGCGGCCGGCGGGCCTTCGCCTCGGCAGGGAATGGACCCGATCCGCGCGGCGGGCGGGCTCATCGGCTGGGCGATCTCGGCGCCGCTCGAGGCCGCGCTCACCGCCTGGGTCGCGGTGCCGTTGCTGCTCCTGCTCAGCGGGTTCGGACTGCTCGTGGTGACCGCGACGCCGCTGCATCGCGTTCCTGAACGGCTGGCCGACCTGGGCAGCCTGCTGCTGCTGCGGGAGCGCCCGATACGCGAGGAGCAGTCCGCCGGACAAGACAGCGGCGACGGACGCGGCCGCCCCCGCCGGCGGGGTGGCAAGGGCGGCCAGGGCAAAGATGACGTCGAGGTCGGCGAGCACTCCAAGCCGTACGACACCCCGATCCTGTCCGGCAAGGGCGGCGGGGCGGCGGGGGGCCGGCCGGGCCGCGAGCGGCCCGATCTCATCGACGAGCTCATGGACCCCGAGCCCGCACCGGAGCCGGAGCCGCCCGCTCCGGCGACCGGAGCCGCGGCGGCGCCCGTCCCCGAACCTCCCGAACCTCCCGAGGCGCCCGCGCCCACGGCGCCGCCCCGACGGTCGGAACAGCTGCCGTTGTCGTCGTCGGGGGAGATCTACGAGCTGCCGCCGCCGAGTCTGCTGCGTCCGGGTACGTCTACCAAGCCGCGCACCAAGGCCAATGACGTCGTCGTCAATGCGCTGACTGGGGTGTTGGAGCAGTTCGACATCGATGCGCAGGTGACGGGTTTTACGCGGGGGCCGACGATCACGCGGTATGAGATCGAGCTCGGCCCGGCGGTGAAGGTGGAAAAGGTCACCGCGCTGACGCGGAATATCGCGTATGCGGTAAAGAGTGCGGATGTCCGGATCATTTCCCCGATTCCCGGCAAATCGGCGATCGGGGTTGAGATCCCTAATGTGGATAAAGACATCGTCAGCCTGGGCGATGTGCTGCGCTCGCCGGTGGCCACCGGCGATCATCATCCGATGGTGGTGGGCCTGGGCAAGGATGTCGAAGGGCGTACGGTCATCGCCAATTTGGCGAAGATGCCGCACATGTTGATCGCCGGGGCGACCGGTGCGGGCAAGTCGACCTGTATCAACGGGCTGATCGCCTCGATCTTGATGCGGTCCACGCCGGATGAGGTGCGGATGGTGCTGGTCGACCCCAAGCGGGTCGAGTTGTCCGCCTACGCGGGGATCCCGCACTTGATCACGCCGATCATCACCAACCCCAAGAAGGCGGCCGAGGCGCTGGGCTGGGTGGTCGGCGAGATGGACCGGCGCTATGACGATCTGGCCGCCAGCGGGTTCCGCCACATCGACGACTTCAACACCGCCGTGCGGGCGGGGAAGCTGACCGCGCCGCCGGGCAGCGAGCGGGTGTACGCGACCTACCCGTACATGCTGGTGATCGTTGATGAGTTGGCCGACCTGATGATGGTGGCGCCGCGCGACGTGGAGGATTCGGTCGTGCGGATCACGCAGCTGGCCAGGGCGGCGGGCATCCACTTGGTGCTGGCCACGCAGCGCCCCAGCGTCGACGTCGTCACCGGATTGATCAAGGCGAACGTGCCCTCCAGGTTGGCGTTCGCGACCTCCAGCCTGGCCGACAGCCGGGTCATCTTGGACCAGCCGGGCGCGGAGAAGCTGGTGGGCCAGGGCGACGCGCTGTTCCTCCCGATGGGCGCGAGCAAGCCGATGCGGTTGCAAAACGCGTTCGTGTCCGAAAAGGAGATCGCCGGGGTCGTCGGCCACTGCAAGAAGCAGATGGAGCCGGCCTACCGCGAGGACGTGGCGGCGGCGGCCACACAAAAGCGTGAGATCGACGAGGACATCGGCGACGATCTCGACTTGCTGGTCCAGGCCGCCGAGCTCGTGATCTCCACCCAGTTCGGCTCGACCTCCATGCTGCAGCGCAAGCTGCGGGTGGGCTTCGCCAAGGCGGGCCGGCTGATGGACCTCATGGAAAGCCGCGGCATCGTGGGGCCAAGCGAAGGGTCAAAGGCCCGCGACGTACTGATCAAACCCGACGAGCTGGAGGAGGTGCTTGGCCGCCTCCGCGGGGAGTAATGCGGCGGGTACCTCGAGAGTAACGCGGGGGAAATCGAATCGATTTCAGGGTGCGTGGCGTATCGCTTCGTCACAGGACCCTTTCATAGACTGGTTTCCACGGCAGCGGGGCTGGTTATGAAGCACGAAACGCGACAATGACGTCCCCTGGAGGCCGGCGTGAGTATCGGTGAGACCCTGGCAGAGCAGCGCCGGGAGGCCGGTCTCACCATCGCGCAGGTGAGCAACCAGACCCGCATCCGCGAGACTGTGATCCGCGCCATCGAGCGCGACGACTTCACCCCATGCGGCGGCAACTTCTACGCCCGAGGGCACATCAGAGGCATCGCCCGCGTCGTCGGGCTCGATCCCGAGCCGCTCATCCGGATCTACGACGAGCAGCACGGCGGCGCTCCCGGCGCCACGCCGGCCGCGCAGGCGCTCGAGCCGGCGATGCCGGTCCGGTTTCGCGAGCGGCGCTCGCCGAACTGGAGCCTCGCGATGGCGGCCGCCCTCGTGCTTGTCGTGCTCTACGGCGTCGTGCAGGCGCTCGACGGCAGCGGTGGCGAGGGGAACCAGTCCATCGTCCAGCCCGCGGCCCGGGCGCCCGAGTCCGCGACTGCTTCGGCTTCGGCGTCGCCAAGCCCGACGCCGTCGGCCAGCCAGAGCGACTCGGTCGCGCTCGCCCCGCCAACCAACGTCACCGTTCGGATCAGGGCCAAGCTGACGACCTGGATCAACGTCCGGGACAGCAAGGGTAAGCAGCTGTTCAGCGGGCTGTTGCGCCGGGGCGACGTCGAGGAGTGGACGGCGCGTAAGCGGATCCGTGTCGTCCTCGGCAACGCCGGCGGGGTGGCGCTGACGGTCAACGGCAAGAATCTGGGCTCGCCCGGGACGACCGGGCAGGTGCTGCGGCTCAGCTTCGATCCGAACGATCCCAACACCGCCTGAAAGCCGCCCGGCCGCAGGAGTGAGGACTCGCCCCCGCCGCGGGGACCGTGTGTCCGCCCCCTGAGTCGCCTTGGCGCTCGGCAAGCGTTCCTCAGCGAGCGCTACAGCCGCCCTGGAGGGCGGGCGGGGAGTAGGTGATGTCGGGGGCCTAGCGGTGACCTTGGTGACCTGGTGAGCGGCTGAGCCCGCTCAGGCGGCGACCATGTCGGCGCGCAGCCCGTTGGTGATCTCCTCGGGCGTCGCCGGAATGGACTCGGCCGAGATGCGCTCGGCGTCGAGACGCTCGTGCTCGGGCGGAGCCCCGGCCATCACCGGCTCCCTTTGCAGCTCGGCCAGCGCGAGTTGGTCGGAAACGTCGCGCAGCACGTGCGACAGCGGGACCCCCAGGGCCTTGCAGATCGACGCGAGCAACTCCGACGAGGCCTCTTTTTGCCCGCGCTCGACCTCGGAAAGATATCCAAGCGAGACCCGTGCGGCCGCGGACACCTCGCGGAGGGTGCGACCCTGGTGGAGCCGCAGCCGCCGCAGCACGTCACCGAGCAGCTGACGAAGCAGGACCATCGTCTCGCCCCCTCCATGAGTTCGGACCAGCTGACTGTTCCACCGTACCTGCCCGACCGGCAGCCGTGGCAGATCGAGGATTTCGTGTTCGCTTCCGACGTAACGCTGTAATCACCCCCGGACTTCCCGATCTTGCGAATCGGCGTCCCATGGGCGGTCAACAGGAAGCCCAAGGAGCCGACGTCGCAGCAGGTCAAGAGCATATGTCACGGTCGCGTCCCGGACCCAATGGCGGACTCGCGGCCCGCTGCCCGGCGTCGGCAGCCGAACCGACACTTTCGAAAGTTCGCTGCCAGGTCCGGCCACGCTGAGGTGCACAGTGCCTACAGAATGGCCATCTTGGTGGTCCGGACCGGCGACGCCGGTGACCGCCAGGCCATAGGTCGCGCCCAGCCGCTCGCTGACGCCCCTGGCCATGGCCGCGGCCACGTCCGCGTGCACAGCGCCGTGGGCGGCCAGCAGATCCCGCGGCACGTCCAGCAGCCCCGCCTTGAGGTCGGTCGCATAGGCGACGACGCCGCCGCGGAAGGTGGCCGAGGAGCCGGGCATGTCGGTGAGCCTGGCCCCGAGCAGGCCGCCGGTCAGCGACTCAGCGGTCGCCACCGTCGCCGACCGTTCGGCCAGCAGGCGGTGCACCACCTGGTCGAGCGTCTCGTCGTCCGCCCCGTAGACGACCGGCCCGAGCAGGTCGCGGATCATCTGTTCGACGTGGGCCAGCCGGGCCGGGGCGTCCGGCCCGGTCGCCGTCACGCGGATCCGCACCTCGGCGATGCCGGGCAGGTAGGCGAGGCGGATGTCGTCGAGCGCCTCAACCGGCACCAGCCGCGTCGCGATCGCCGACTCCCAGGCGAGCGCGGTGCGCAACGTGCGGCGTACCGGGATGTGGCCGTCGCGGCGCGCGAGCAAGTCGGGCAGCACGCTGCCGGTGAAGATCGCCCGTACCTCGCCGGGCACCCCGGGCAGCGCGTAGACGGCTCCGCCGCCGAGCTCGAGGCGGAAGGCGAGCGCGGTGCCCATCGGGTTGGCCAGCGGCGTCGCGCCCTCCGGGTGCTCGGCCATGCGCAGCGCCATCGGCCGCAGCGGGAGCCCCCGGTCGGCCATCCGCCGCCGGATCCAGTCGGCCGCGGCCGCGTCGCGGACGATCGGCACGCCCGCCGCCTTGGCCAGCGCCTCGCGGGTCAGGTCGTCGGGCGTCGGCCCGAGCCCGCCCGTCGTGATCACCACGTTGGCGCGGGCGAGCGCCGCCGTCACGGCCTCTCCGATGACGGCCTCGTCGTCGCCGACGACGACGCTGCGGGCGACGTCGATACCGCTGTCGGTGAGCTGCCGGCCCAGCCAGGCCGCGTTGCCGTTGACGGTGTCACCGATCAACAGCTCATCGCCGATCATGACCAGCTCGACGCGCATCGCGACCCGCTCCTCGCCCTCACCTGGTCGCCGTGCCCGGCGCTCCCGTCCGAATCTAACCGACCTGACGGGACGGCGGGCTTCCGCGGCCTCGGCGGGCCGGATCGCGCCGACATCGTCAACTCGGGCGCCGTACGACATTAACTCAGGCGGCGCGGGAGCAGGACCGGGGCGAGGCACGGACTGGCCGGCAGGCCGCCACGGAAGGGCTGGGAACGGCCCGGGACGGGGGTGAGATCCGGGGCGGGCGTGTGACTCGCGAGGGGGCCGAAGAGGGGGCCTGATGCGCACTCTCCTCTCCTATGCCCGGGCGACGAGCCGGCGCAGTGCGGCGCCGTAGCGGCGGGCGTACAGCCGCTGGGCCGCCGGCATCAGCGGCCCGGCGGCCCGGGTGAGGCGCCTGCTCGGCCGGCTGAACGACGTGATCGTCAGCCACACGTCGTTCAGGTCGTCGAGCTCGACGACGAACGCCTCTTCCCCGATCGCGGGGTGGCCGGGCAGCGTCCCGTACCCGAACCCGGCGCGGCGTTCGTCTTCCTCCGCCCAGACCACCCGGCAGGGCGCGACCATACGCACCGGGCCGATGCCCACCTGGGAGACCACCTGCACGTCGGGAGCCGCTCGCGGTGCCGAGGTCGTGACGCGGATTCCGGCCGCCCGGAGCATCCAGAACTCCAGTACGGCGTCCGCGGCATCCCGCATGGCCCTGGGCCCACGCCCGACGAAGGTGCGGTGGCGCAGATGACGGTAGCCGTCGGGGAGCGGGCGTCGGCGCGTGCCGCCCACCTCGTCGTAGGTCAACGGCATCCCGGCCTGGCTCGTCATGCGGTCCTCCCGTCGTGTCCCGGGATGGTCCATGGCGTTGTCTTAGGATCCGGCGGCGGCGCCGCGGCTCAGCCGCCACGCGCGAAGCATATAGTCAGCCCCGGTCGCCACCGTCACCGCCAGCGCGGCCGCCATGACCGCCCAGCGCAGCGGGTCGAACGGTCCCGGCAGGATGAACAAGGCGATGGCGACCACCTGCAACGTCGTCTTGACCTTGCCGCCCTTGCTGGCCGGGATCACGCCGTACCTGATGACCACGAAGCGCAGCAGCGTGATGCCGATTTCGCGGACCAAGATCACGATTGTGACCCACCACCACAGCTCGCCCAGGATCGACAGGCTGACCAGTGCGGAACCGGTGAGCGCCTTATCGGCGATCGGATCGGCGATCTTGCCGAAGTCCGTGACGATGTGCCGCTTCCTGGCCAGCTCACCGTCCAGCCGGTCGGTGATCGACGCGACGACGAAGACCACGAGGGCGCCCACCCGCCACCCGGTGCCCTCGGCGAACAGCAGCCAGACGAACAGCGGCACGAACAAGATCCGCAGGATCGTGAGCAGGTTGGCGATGTTGTACGGGCTAGGCGCCGGGACCGGAACCCCGGGCGGCGTACCCGGCGTCGCCGCCGGCTCGGGGGTGCTCATGGCTCGCTCACCCTTCTCGTTCGCGACTCATGACAGCCGCTCCCCGGCAGGGGTGGCGATGAGGTCGACGCCCTCGCTCGCCACGACGCGCGCGCGGACGAGATCGCCGATGGCGAGTCCGCCGCCTGCGGGACCGCCGTCCGCGTGGTCGGCCCCGAGGACCAAGACCGTGCCGTCGACCTCTGGGGCCTGATGGGCGGCCCGGCCTTCGTGGCCATCCCGGTCAGCGGCATAGTCTTCGATCAGTACCTCGACAATCCCGCCGACGCGTTCTTCGGCGCGTTGTGCCGTGAGCTCTTCGGCCAGTGCGCTCACCTCCGCGACGCGCCGGGCTATCTCGACTTGATCAAGCTTGCCATCGAGCCGGGCGGCCTCCGTGCCCTCCTCGTCGGAATATCCGAACACACCGACGGCGTCGAGGCGAGCGGCGGACAGGAACTCGGTCAGCTCGGCCAGGTCGGCCTCGGACTCACCGGGGAAACCGACGATGAAGTTCGACCGGACGCCGGCGTCCGGTGCCTGGGCACGGATCAGGGCCAGCAGTCCGAGGAACCGCTCCCGGTCGCCGAATCGGCGCATCCGGCGTAGCACCGGGCCGCTCGCGTGCTGGAAGGACAGGTCGAAGTACGGCGTTACGCCGGCGGTCGAGCAGAGCACGTCGATCAGTGCGGGCCGCAGCTCGGCGGGCTGCAGGTAGCTGACCCTCACCCGGTCCACCCCGTCGACGGCGGCCAGCGCGGGCAGCAGCGCCTCGAGCGCCCGCAGATCGCCGAGGTCCTTGCCGTAGGAGGTGGAGTTCTCGCTGACCAGGACCAGCTCGCGTACGCCGTGCCCGGCGAGCCAGCGGGCCTCCTCGATGATGTCGGCGGCCGGACGCGAGACGTACGCGCCGCGGAAGGCCGGAATCGCGCAGAACGTGCAGCGCCGGTCGCAGCCTGAGGCCAGCTTCAGCGGCGCCATCGGCCCGCCGCCCAGCCGCCGCCTGAGCACCCGCGGGCCGGTGGGCGGCGCGGGCACGGCCACATCGTCGTCGTTGGCGATGAAGGCGGCGGCACCGATATCAGCACCGGTACCGGCGTTGACGTTGGCGCTGGCGCCGCGGGCGTGCGCGCCGGATCCGGGACGGCGCCCGGAACCCGGTCCGTGGCCGGGGACGGGCAGGGCGACGCCGGCGCGGTCGACCGGGGCGATCGGCAGCAGCGTGCGGCGGTCGCGTGGGCGGTGCGCGGCGTGGCGGCGGCCCGCGAGCACATCATCGAGCCGTTGCCCGATCTCGGTGTAGTCGTCAAAGCTCAGCACCGCGTCGGCCTCGGGCAGCGCGGCGGCCAGCTCTTCGCCGTAACGCTCCGCGAGGCAGCCGGCGGCGACCACCTTGGCCCCGGAGTCCTGTGCCGCCAGCAGTGTGTCGATGGAGTCCTTTTTCGCCGCGTCGATGAACCCGCAGGTGTTGACGATCACGACCGCGGCGCCGTCCTCGTCGTCGCGGAGCGTCCACCCGGCGCGTTCCAACCGGGCTGCCAGCTCCTCTGAGTCGACCTCATTGCGCGCGCAACCGAGCGTGACCAGGGACACCGTACGGGAAGAGGACGACATGGACCCTACGTTAACGGCCCGGGCTGGCAGGCCGGACACCAGAAGATGATCCGCTCGTACGGGTCTGGGCCTTGGACACCGCGTACGACCCCTGTTCCGCAGCGGCGGCAGGGCCGACCGGCCCGCCCGTAGACATAGCGCTCGCGGCCGGGCCGGCGATCGCCGGTGGTCACGTGACCATAACCGTCCTTGTTCGCTTCGAGCAGGCGGCGGGCCAACTCGACGAGGGCGGTCAGGTCGGCGGCGGCGGCCACCTTCGTCCACGGATGCAGGCCGCGCAGGAACAGCACCTCCGCCCGGTACACCGTGCCGATGCCGGCGAGCCGGGTCTGGTCGAGCAGCGCCTCGCCGATGGTCCGCTCGGGTTGCTCGCGCAGCCGCCGTACGGCCGCAGCCGGATCCCAGTCCGAACCCAGCAGGTCTGGTCCCAGATGGCCGACCGCCCGGTCCTCCCTTGAGGTACGCAGCACCTCGACGATGCCCAGCGAATACCCGATGGCCTGCCATTCGGCATTGGCGAGGACCAGCCGGACCCGATGGTCGCGCGGGGGAGCGCCGGCCCGGCGGATCCGCCACGCACCGTCCATCTTGAGGTGAGTGTGCACGGTGATGTCGCCGGCGACCCGCGTCAGCAGGTGCTTGCCACGCGACGCGACGCCGTCCACCGTCCGGCCACGCAGGTCGGTCGTGGCAAAGCGCGGCACCCGGAAATCGCTCAGCGTGAGCTCCCGCCCGGCGAGGGCCTCATGCAGACGCCGGGCGGTGTACCAGACGACATCGCCTTCGGGCACAGCCGGATTAATAGGGACGAGGAGGGGCGGGCGGCTAGCTGAGCGCCGGGGACTGCCAGGCGGCCGGGTTCTCGGTGAGCTTGCGCACCGCCGCCGGCAGCTCACCGGCCGCGATGTGGGCGAGGGAGACCTGCTCCAGGATGGCCCGTTCGCTGGCGCGCAACGCGATCCACACCTCTTGCAGCGAATGCGCCGCGCCGCTGTAGCCCACGTGCTCGGGGCGTTCGCCGCGCACGCCGACCAGCGGGCCGTCGATCGCCCGGATGATGTCCGCCAGGGAGATCCGGTCGGCCGGTCTGGCCAGCCAGTATCCTCCGTCGGGCCCACGCTGGCTGCGGATGAGGCCGGATCGGCGCAGCTGGCCAAGGATGTTTTCCAGGAATTTCGGCGGAATCCCCTGAGCTTCGGCGAGCTGCACCGCCGTAACCGGGTGGTTACCGGCCACGGCAAGCTCGGCGGCGGCACGAAGCGCATAGTCGACCCGCGCGGACAATCGCATAAGAATGATTATCTCGTGTCTTGGTCGGCAATGCGCAGAACCCGACATCCTGGACGGGCCCCGGCCCGCTCACGCAGGCGGAGCCGCGGCCGCGCCGAGGCTCAGCAGCTCGGCCGCGGCCTGGGCGGTGACCTGGGTCGCCCCATACGTGGCCACGTACGCGGCGCACGCCGGCCGCCAGATCGGCAATCCCATCTCGACCACGACGGCGTCCGGGCGTCGTACCAGCAGCGTCGAGGTGAGCGCGCGCTGGGCGGGGTGCCGATGCGCGTCGCGCACCACGATGACCAGGGGACGACCGGCGGCGCGTTTCAGCACATCGGAGGCATCGACGCCGTCACCGTTCACCTTGACCATGTCCTTCGCCCACGCCCCGAGGCCCCAGGGGACGGGGCCGACCGCGGCGTTCCCCGGCGCGTAGAACTCGACCACCAGCGCTGATCGCATCGCCGGCGGTGTGCCGACGAGCCGTACCGCCCGCTTGGCCGCCTCGAGCCCGACGGCCTCGTCGACATGTTCCGCCCGCGCCGGCCGACCGGCCAGCCACCGCCGGAGTTTGTCGGTCCGCTCGGCGCATTCTTCGAGCCGCTCGCCCGGCAGCCGTTTCGTACGGACGGCGGCGCAGATCGCGTCGAGGATGGCGCGGACGCTGGTCTCGTACTCCTTCGAACCGAGACACAGCAGGTCGGCGCCGGCCAGCAGGGCGCGTACGGCCGCCTCCGGAATCCCGATCTCCCCGCTCGCGCCGCCCATGTCCAGCGCGTCGGTCACGATGACGCCCTGATAGCCGAGGTGCCGGCGAAGCAACCCGGTGATGGCGGCGTGGGACAGCGTGGCCGGCTCGGCCCCGGTGATCGCGGGCAGGCTGAGGTGCCCGGTCATCACCGCCTGACATCCCGCGTCGATCGCGGCGCGGAACGGCACCAACTCCCTTTGCTCCAGCAGCGGGAGGTCGGCGTCCACGACCGGGATTCCCAGGTGGGAGTCGTCGCGGGTGGCGCCGTGCCCGGGAAAGTGCTTGGCGCTGGCGGCCACCCCGGCGCTTTGCAACCCGGTGACGGCCGCTGCCGCGTGCCTGGCCACCAGGTCGGCGTCCGAGCCGAACGCCCGGGTGCCGATGATCGGATTGTCGTCCGCCGTATTGATGTCGACCGCCGGCGCGAAGTCGACGTTGACGCCGACATCGGCCAGCTCCGCGCCCAAGGACCGATAGACCCGGCGGGTGAGGTCGGGGTCGTCGACCGCCCCCAGGGCCGCGTTGCCGGGATAGGCACTGCCGGTGCGATGCCACAGCCGGGTGACGTCCCCGCCCTCTTCGTCGATCGCGATGATCGGTTCATCGGGCCGGGCGCAGCGGCGCAGCAGCGCGGTGAGACGGGCGAGTTCGCCGGCGCCCGCCACGTTGCCGTTGATCGCGAACAACGTGACCCCGGCCAGGCCGTTGTCGAGCTCGTCCAGCAGCCACCGCGGCGGTCGCGGCCCGGCAAAGGGCGGCAGCAGCGTCCCTCTGGCCAGCCGCCGGATGTACACGTCACTCACTGTGCCCTCCGTTCCGCGCTCGGCCCGCTTTTCGCGCGCCCTTCCCTCGTCGCATGCTCAGTCGCCTTGATCGCGGAGCGAGCTTCGCTCGCCCGCTCGCGGTGTTCATTTGGTCGCCGGTGCTCGTTGTGTCGATCCGCGCGCGCCCCGTGAGGTCGGTCGGGGCAGGCCGCGGCGGTCGGCGGGGTGGGTTGGTCGGGAGCGATGGGCCGGCGAAATGCGGTCCGATCGCGCGGCGTGTCTCGCGCTCGCTCATGTGTGCCTGCCTTCCTGTGCCTGCCGGTGCGCTCCCGGAGGGGTCCGGCGGTGGGCTCATCCCTTGACCGCGCCGGCGGTGAGACCGGCGACCATGCGCCGCTGGACAAGGAGGAAGAACGCGATGACAGGCAGCGTCAGCAGCGTGGACGCGGCCATGATCGGTCCCCAGTCGTTGCCGGTACGGCCAAAGAAGTACTGGAGCATGATCGGCAAGGTGTATTTGTCCTGGTCGCCGAGGAACGTGTAGGCGAAGATGAACTCGTTCCAGGCGGTGATGAAGGAGAAGATGCTCGTCGCCACCAGGCCCGGCGCAACCAACGGCAGCAGCACCTTGAGAAAGGTCCGCACCGGGCCGGCACCGTCGATCCAGGCGGCCTCCTCCAGCTCTTTGGGCACCGCCGCCACGAAGCCGCGCAGCATCCAGATCGAAAACGGCAGTGCGAAACCGATGTAGACGACCGTCAGGCCCGGCAGGCTGTTGAGCAGATCGGCCCGCTTGAGGTCGAGGAACAGCGGGATGACGAGGGCCTCGGCCGGCACCATCTGGACGGTGAGCAGCATGACGAGGAAGACGGTTCGGAAGCGGAATCGGAATCTCGCCACGGCCGTCGCCGCCAGCAGCGCCAACAGCCCGGAGACCACCACCGTGGCGAGCGCCACGACGACGCTGTTGCGGAGATAGGTGAAAAAGCCGACCCCGGCGACTCCGCCGTTGAGGACGAAATCGAAATGCTGGAACGTCGCGTGCCCCGGCAGCGGGCGGGGCGTCGAGGCGAAGATCTCGTCGTTCGGCTTGAACGCGGTCGAGACCATCCAGAAGACGGGGAAGACCGAGACCGCGAAGACGAGCACGCCTGCGGCGTTGACGGCGGCGCGTCGCTTGGACCTGTTCATGCCGCTCCTCACCGGGTTTCTCCTTGCCGGACCATGACGCGCACGTACGCGGCGGTGACGAAGAGCAGGACCAGTGTGAGCACCGCGGCGACCGCGGAGCCGAGCCCGAGGCTGGGGTTGAGCCGTCCGAACGCCTCGGAATAGGCGTACAGGGAGAGGTTGAAGGCATCTCTATTGGCCAGCCCGGACATGACGAACAACTGGGTGAAGACTTTGAAGTCCCAGATGATCGACAACACGATGAGGACCATGAAGATGGGCCGGAGCAGCGGCACCGTGATGGCCCAGAACGTCCGCCACGCCCCGGCGCCGTCCACCCTGGCCGCCTCGTACAGCTCGCCCGGCACGCTTTTCAGCCCGGCCAGCACGGAGACGGCGATGAACGGAAACGACTGCCACACCACACAGATGGTCAGCACCGTGTAGGTGGTCAGCGGCCGATGAAACCAGTTGAAATCCGTCCAATTGCCGCCGACCAACCAATCGGGCAGCGAATCGAGGAACCAATTGACGACGCCGCCCGTGCTACCGAAGAGCCACGTGAAGATGATCGCCGCCGTGATCGGAGGGGTCGCCCATGCGATCATGACGCCACCCGCCACGAACGTGGACATCCGTCTGCCGAGCCGATTGAGGAGGAGCCCCACCAGCGTGCCCACGAAGAGGGTCAGGGTGACCGCGACAGCCGCGAAGTACACCGTGTGCCGCAGGCTCTGCCAGAACAGCGGATCGCCGAAGATCTGGCGGAAGTTCTCTGTGCCCACGGACTCGGCCGGCTCGCCGGCGAGTTGTCGGTTGCCGACCTTCTGGCGCGACATGACGCCGATCTGGATCATCGGCCAGAACAGCAGCAGCCCGATGACGACAAGCGTTGGCAGGATCAGCAGGTACGGCCCCAGGCGGCGCCGGCGTCGTCGGTGCGGACGCGCCGGGCCGGAGGACGTCCGGCCCGGCGGCCGCCGCACCGCGGTGGCGGTGTCGACCATGGTCAGCTCGACCTCTCAGGTCTCTCAGGTCTCGGAGGTCTTCGGGGTAGGCCCGATCTACCGGATGTTTCGGTTGTCACGGATTGAGGAGCGTGTTGGCCTGGTCGTCGGCCTTCTTCAGCTCCTCGTCGACGGACTTGCCCTGGACGATGTCCTTGACGGCGTTCGGGATGACCTTCTTCGCGGCCTCGTAGTCCGCCCACCCCGTACTGGTCGGCGTGAACTTCACCCCGCCGGCCGCCGCGGTGGCGAAAGCGGCCATCAACGGGTCGTTCTTGTACTTGCCGCCCTGCAGGACGTCGGTGAACTGCGGCAGGAACTTCAGCGTGTCGGCGAAGGTCTGCGCATTGGTCTTGCTGTTCAGGGCCGTGATGTAGTCGAACGCCACGTCCTGATGCCGGCTCTTGGCCCACACCGCCAGGTCCGAACCGCCGGAGAAGACCGGAGCGGTGCCGCCCATCTTGCCCGGGATGGGGAAGGTGCCCCACTTTTCTTTGTTCTTCTTGCTGATCTTCTCGAGTTGGGGGAGTGCCCAGCTGCCGTCGATGTACATCCCGACCTTGCCGAGGGCGAAGTCCTGCTGCGGGCCCTGCAGTTCGTTCTTGCCGACGTACTTTTCCGGCGCGACCTTCTCCTTGGTGATCAGGCCGGTGTAGAACTCGATCGCCTCTTTGGCCTGCGGCTGGCCCAGCCGGCCGATCCACTGGTCGCCCTGCTTGGTGGCGATGTCGCCGCCGTTGGCCCAGACGAAGCTGAGGATCCCGTTGGTGAAGTCGCTGGGGGCGGCGATGCCGGGTACGCCCTTGGCGTCCTGGATCTTCTTGGCGGCGGCGACGAGCTCGGCCCAGTTCTGGGGCGGCTGGATGCCGAGCTCGGTGAACCAGTCCTTGCGGTACCAGATCGCGCGGACCCCGCCGTACCACGGCACGGCGTAGATCTTGCCGTCCGCCTGGTCGTTGGCGAGCGCGCCCTTGCTCAGGGTCGCGCCCTCGGCCCAGCCACGGACCTTGCCGGTGATGTCGGCCAGCGCGCCCTGCTCGATGTACGACTGAACGTCGGTGTTGCCGATTTCGGTGACGTCCGGGGCGTCGCCACCTGCGAGCGCCTTCTGGAAGGTCGTCGCGACCTGCGGCCACGGCACGTACTTGATCTGTACGTCCGTATTCGGGTGGCGCTGCCGGAACTGGGCCTCGACGGAGTCGAGGAATTTCGTCTGCTCTGGGCTGCCGCCGCCCATCTGCCAGACGACGAGCTTGGCCGGATCGGCGGCCTTGGACGGCGCGGTTTGATCGTCGGCACCGCTGTCGCCGCCACCACAGCCCGCGGCGACGATGACGGCGGCCGCGGCGGCCGCCGCTTTGATGAACCTCATCGTGGAACTCCCTTCCCGGCGTCGCCTCGCGTGAGTTGCTTCCCCGTGGGCCGATCCGGATCGGGGGACCCGGCCCAGAGGGTTCAAGCCGTGTCCCGACCTGCTGAACGCACCTGCCCGTATGCGTCCGGAACGGGTGGCGCATCGGCCACCGGCCCGCCCACGGGCCCCGTGCCTGCGCTCCGGTTTGTGCACCGGGCTCGATGCATGGGGGTAAACTAACAAGAAACTTTCTTAATAAATAGGCTACGTTAGCGGATTGAGACGAAAGGACCGACATGGCTGCCCAGCGCCCGGGCACACCCCGCCTGCTGCGCGAGCTCAATGACCGAGCGGCGCTCGAACTGCTCCTGAGTCACGGTCCGCTGACCCGTGCCCAGCTGGGCACCCGCACCGGCCTGTCGAAGGTAACGGCCTCCCAGCTGCTGGCCCGCCTTGAAGAGCGTGGACTGGTCGAGGTCGTGGGCGAGCGGGCGGGTGGGCGCGGACCCAACGCCGCACTGTATTGGGTGGTTCCGTCGAGCGCCTACGTCGCGGGCCTCGAGGTCGGGCCGTCCGGGGTCAGCACCGGCATCGTGGACATAACCGGACGACTTGCCGCAGAAATTACGGTCGACCCAAACGGTTCCGGCGACCCGGTGCGGGCGGTGCATACGGCGGTCGTCAAGGCCTGCCGCTCGGCCAAGGTGAACCTGTCGCAGCTGCACGCCCTCGTCATCGGCACCCCTGGCG
>CALAED010000151.1 GCA_937891035.1 uncultured Thermomonosporaceae bacterium
GTGCGTTCGAGCGTTTGGAAACGCTGTGCACGACAAGCACGCCGTCGAGTCCGGCGGCCAAGGCGGTGCCCGGCCGACCGCGCCACGTCAATTCCGCGTACGCCTCGTCCGAAAGGATCAGCACCCCGCGCTCGCGCCCCCACTGGACGACCTCGCCGAGCCGCCGCTCCACGACACCGGTGGGATTGGCCGGACTGTTCACCCACATGTACAGGGCGCGGGCGGCGACCCGGTCGGGGATCTTCCCGAGGTCCATCCGCCACTCGGCGTCGACCGGTACCCGCTCGACCGTCAGGCCCGCGAGGCGCGCCCCGAATTCGTAGGGCGGATAGCCCAATGCCGGAATGAGCGCGAGATCCCGTTCCGCCGCGTCCTTCCCGCGGGAAGCCCGCAGGAAGGACGGAACGGTGGAGATGAACTCCTTCGCGCCCGCGCAGGCCGCCACCGCCGAGATCGAAACGGTGACCCGAAAGCGCCGGGCCAGGTAGTCGGCCGCGGTGGTGCGCAGTTCGAGGCTGCCCGCGCTCAGCGGATAGCGCGCCGGCGATAGACCCGTGCGAACGCCGCCGCCCGGCCGGGACAACTCGGGCGGGGACTCGGCCGGGACGCCGAGGGAAAGATCGAGCGGCGGCCATCCCGACGCCTCGGCCATCTCCAACGCCTGGTCCCTGCTCCAGCCTCGCGGCGCGTCACGTGCCCGGTCGCGGGGGCCGGGCGGTAATGTTCGCGGCCCGCCGACCCCGTGATCGTGCATCGCCTCACCCCTGACCACCCGACGCTCGCCCATCGCTCATCCGGTGACGCGGGCGGTGATGATCGCGCGTTGCCGGCGCCCGGACACCGGACGCCGGTAGGAGAACTCCTCGATCTCGACGTGATCGAAGCCGGCCGCGAGTCCTTGATCGCGCAGATAGCTCGCCGCCAGCCAGTGGAAGCCGTTGACACCCGGAGCCGGCTCCACGGGACCCTCGTTCTTGGGTACGTCGTTGGACGCGATGAGCGTCGCGACACCCGAGCCGTTCGCCGCCGCCAGCCAGGAACGGATCCGTTCCAAGATGGGGCGCAGCCCGGTGGCCGGGTCGTAGAGGTGCCCCAGCACGCCGTCCATGTAGATCAGTGACCACGGCTCGGCGGGCGACCAGCTACCGATGTCCGCGTGCACCGCCTCCACTCCTTTGGCCCGCGCCAGTTCGACCGCATCGTGCATCGCGTCGATCCCGACGACCCTCGACCCCATCCTTACCAATTCGGCCTCGACCATCGCATTTCCGCAGCCCAGGCTGAGCAGTCCCTTGGCGTGATGGCGCTCGAGTTCGCCGCTCAGCTTCTCCACCATCCAGGTCCGGTATTCGATGGAGTAGGTGGAGGGGGTGACCGAGTCGCCGCGGGCCCCGCCACCCTCCCAGATCTGAAAAAGGTTCCGCTCGTCACCCTGGCGCGAAAGATAGAACTGCGCTAAATTGTCCGATTGGTTGTCTGTTTGCCGACTTCCCACGTAGCTTGCCTCTCTAATGAGATGGCCACAACGGCCTGCGATCGGACCATTACCGGATGCTTCCGAGAAATGCGTCGCTCGGCTGACGCAGCAATGTGCGATGGGGGGACGGCGTCAGATTCGGACAGTGCTTACTCGCTGATGTCTAGCTGCGCCTCCTGCTCACGGATCCAGGCATAGTCCGCCTCGATGGCGGCCTGGCTATCAGAGGCAAGGATGATCCAGCCCAGCGATGTGTCGATGTCGACCGTACTGGTGACTGTGATACCCGGCTCCGGCAGTTTCGCGGCGGCGAAGGTCGCCAGATCACGTGCCTTTTCCAGTCGTTCGATGCTGACCAGGCGTCCGCTCTTGTGTGCGCTGAGCCACGCAGTCCGCGTACGCTTCACCATTTCATAATACGGCACGAATTCGCCATCGAGGTAGTGCCGAACGGCACGATCGATTTGGCTGTCTCCTGTGGAGACCCGCTGGTGCACCTGCATACAGCTGCCGGAGAACCGACTGGCGATCTCCACGAGCCGTGGCCCGTCAGAGGTGAGGATCACCTCGGCATGACAGGCGGCGTTGCGAACCCCCACCGCGTCGGCCACCTGCTTGGTGTATTCGAACAGCACGCCGGTGCGTGGATCGTCGGGCGCCAGCGTCTCGCCCATGTCGTAGATGCCGAGCCGCTGACCGCGATTGTGCTTTCCGTAGACCGAGACCATGACCAGGCCGTGCCGGCCGTCGACGGAGTAGGTGTCCACCATGAACTCCGGACCCTCGGCGAACTCCATCACCACGACGGCCTCGTTCAGCACTCCCATGGAGTTGGTCTCCCCGAGAATGCCCTCGAAGACGGGACGCCAGTCCTGCCCAGGCTCGACGAGAAAGACGCTGTCGGTGCCGGCGCTCTTGGGCGGCTTGATCACCAGGGCCGAATCCCGCAGGCCGGACGCGACGATCCACTCGGCCACCTCGTCGGCGTCCGCGCTGCACAACTGCCGCAGTAGCGGCACGCCGGCGGCGACGAGCGCGTTGTATTGGTGGCCCTTGTCCCGTTGCGCCGGCGCGGAGCCCGGGACGTTGGCGAGGTGCGGCGTCACCCGTTCGGTGAGCACGCCGGCCAACTCAACTCCACCCTCGTTGCCCGGCACTATGCAGAGCGGATCGTACTTCTCCGCAATTGTGACCAAGGACTCGAGATCGCCTCCGTAGAAGTGAACGTCGGCGTACAGTTCGGGCGACCAGGGCATCGTCTCCAACGGCGCATCCGTGCTGAAGAGCGCCACTGACGAGACACCGCGCTTGGCGAAAGCCGTCGCGAAATCGGCAGCCCCGGCATAGGGATCAACGATGATGGCGGTATCCTTCATCGGTCTTCCTTTCAGTCCATTCATTCGACGGCTGTCTGCCCCTCTACAGCGATCGGTTGTTTCCGTGCCGCCCGATCCTCGCGCTCACGGTCGCGCGGCAACGGCACGGTCCCCGCGAGCACCGCCAGCACCGCGATCGCTCCCACGATCCCGCAGAAGTACCACACGCTTGCGCCAATGCGGTCGTACAAGGCGATCCCGACAATCGGGCCTATCGACATGCCCGCGTTGGATATTCCGTTGGCGGCTCCGAGATAGCGGCCGCGCATATTCTCCGGCCCGACCTGGGCCGGATATGTCTCGAACAACATCGGGAAGCAAATCATCTCGCCCGTGGTCCAGGCCAAGGTGCCGATGATGAGGATCGGATAGCCAAGCGGCAAAGCGAAAAGCATCATTCCGCCGGCCACGAGCACGCTGCCCAAAAGCAGTGGCGTGCGAGACTTCCAGTGCTGTACGTGCTTGCTCACGTACAGTTCGCAGGTGATCACGACGAAGCCGTTGAGCGCGAGCAGAATGCTGAAGTGGAGCACGTCCCAGCGCTCTTCGACCAACAGCGGAAGCGTGGTCAGCGACTGTACGTAGATCACACTGACGGCGAAGACGGCCACCAGGAACAACATGTAGCGTCCGTCGGTCATGAGCCGCAGATAACTCCCGGCCGACGTCTTCTCCGTTCCGTCCTTTTGCTCCGCTTTCTCCGCATTCGCGGACGGGGACGGCAGCACCACGCCGCGCAGCGCCATCGCGATGATCACCGCATAGAGCAAGATGGTGATGGCCTCCACATAGAAGAGGAGGTCCCATGACACGGCGATGATGAGGACGGCCACGAGCGGACACAGGGTGGTGGCCGCGTTGACGGCGAGCCGGTACATGGAAAAGACCATGACCTGCCGCGACGGATGCACCAGCGTGGCGAGGATGCTGCTGGACGCCGGCCGGTACATCTGACAGATGCCGCCCAGCACCGTGATGGCCACCAGCAAGGCCACGAAGTTATTGATATAGAGGATCGCGATCGTATTCCCGGCGGTCGCCACCATTGTGATCACAATGGTGAGGCGCGGCCCGATGAGATCCGACAGCGATCCGCCGACGAGGACACCGGCGATGGAGCCGGCGGCATAAAATCCTGACGCCAGCGCCGCCTGCCCATTGGTGAATCCACGCTGGGTCAGATAAAGGATGACAAAGAACTGGAGGAATCCCCCGAAACGATTGACGAATGTGCCCCCAATGAGGGCTTTGACCCCCAGAGGTGTTTCCTGCCACGTCCGCAGGATGCCGCCGGCTTCGTCAGGGGAGGCAACCGTCGTAGCCTCATTGCTCACCCGAAGCACGGTAACCCATTAGAGGAGTTACCGCAATATTTCCTGATTCATCCGCAGCCGGTTCGCCCATCTGCGCGCCGCCCGGCGAGCGTCCCCGAACCCGCCCGCGACCTGCGTGAACAGCCCCTCCCGATGGGGACTGCGCCCTTATCCGGCACAAAAGGACACCCGCCAAGGACCAAAAAAGCCGCCCGATTCGCCCCCGAAAATCACCCACTAAGCCCGGACAAGGCATTAAACCGGACATCGAGGGGCGCTAGCTGTCGGGACCGGCGCCTTTGCCCGCGAGATCAGCCCCGCCGCACCGCTTCGTGACGTGCCTTGCTGCGATGCTGGCGCACCTTGAAGCGATTGCCACAGCTCTTCATGTCGCACCACTGACGCTGGCCGGGGCGAGAGGTGTCGACGAACAGCAGCGAACAATCCGGGAACGCGCACTCGCTGACCCGGACCAGCCACGGCCCGGACAACAGATCGACCGCGTCTCTCGCCACCGTGGCGAGACCGGCCTCGGCCGTGCTGTCCGAGCGCAAGGTGACCGAGCGCGCGTCGGAGCCGAGCTCGGAGACAAGGCCGGGCCTGGCGGCCCACGCGTTCACCACGTCGATATCGAGGAGGGCCGGCCGCTCACGCGTCTTCGGATGAACCAACCGGTAGATGGCTTCGCGAAGCTCATAGGCGGCCGTCACGTTCTGCGCGGTCGCCGGTACGTCGCGTTCGAGGGACAACGCCAGGTGGAACCACCGGCCTAGATCGTCCGCGGAGCGGAGCCGCTCGACACCACCGCGGTAGCGCCCACCAAGGGTGGCGGCGAAATCGAGGCAGAGCCGACCACCTCGAAATCTAAAGTCGAACTTGTCCTGCGCCAACGGTCCACCTCGCTCCACCCACCCCCTGAACTGGTACGGGCCCCTGAACTGGTACGACTTGGTAGAAATCGGGACAGTCCCCCCGTGGACACGAGCGGTAACTATTCTAACAGGTGGCAAACCCCTATCCAAGGCACGTTTCTCTGTGCCGTTTGTGTGATCCATTGGGGTCAACGGACACCGGGATGATCCAAGTCGCGGAGATGGCAGGCGGCGGCCCGGGCGAGCCGCCGATGCGCGGCCGGATGTGGCCGTGGCCGGTCTCCGCTTCGCCGAACCTTACCGTGATCTCCGGCGTGTGCTTGCCGGTGGTGGCCCGCCATGGTGAGGCCGCGGCCTGATCCTCGATCCTTCACATTTGTCAAAACCAAGGTCAGGCCGGTCTCCCGCCGTGCCACCTCTACCGGCACCACCCGCCGCACCGGCACTGAGATAGAGGAACGCCACTCGGCACGGCAGGGGCCGGGGTCATCCGCGTTCGCGCCGACCCACGCCTCCGGTAAATATCTTGTCAATATGCACGGCCGGGTCGCGCCGGAAGGAAGTCCACCGACGCGAGCGATCCCGGCACGGGCCACCGACAAACGAAAACCGACCCTCGTCATACGGAATAAGAAGCATCCTTACCCGAGAAACCGCCGTATAATATTTGCAACGATCAAGGATGGCGATGTGTCACCATTCCCACATAGCAATTTAGGGGTGGGCGGAAAACGGCGGGAATCGACCATGTGGTGCAGCACACCCGCGGGCCGGCCGCCGATCCGGCGCCTCCCGTCCACCTGGGAAGGCAGCGGTGCCGCGGCGGCAGGCGGCAGCGTAGGCCATCGGGCGTCGTGGCAGATCGCGGGAATCAGCCGCCCGGCCGGCCGGGGCTCTGGCATACTGATCATGTGTAACCGCTCTGAGTGGTTACTTCACGATGCCGGGCGCACGGGGCTTCGCGATCTTGCCGGCATCCGCAGACGCGATCGCGACCGTGGCCGCAGAGCGGGCGGCCTTCCCTAGTCAACACCCGAACTGTACCGGCCATATCGAACGCGAAGGACGGTGCTCCGTGAGCGCTGATGTACGCAAGGCCCTGCGCGAAGTCCTCCCCGGCGTGCGCGCCGACCTGGAAGAGCTCATCCGGATACCCTCCGTCAGCGCCGATCGGGCCCGGGCGGCGGACGTACGCGCCTCCGCCGAGCGGACCGCCCGGCTGTACCGCGATGCCGGGGCGGCCGAGGTGGAGATCCTCGACGACATCTCGGGCGGCCAGCCGGCCGTCGTCGCCCGCTTTCCGGCACCGGCGGGCATGCCCACCGTCCTGCTCTACGCCCATCACGACGTCCAGCCGACCGGCGACCTCGCGGCATGGACCAGTCAGCCGTTCGAGCCCGCCGAGCGGGACGGGCGGCTGTACGGCCGCGGCTCGGCCGACGATAAGGCGGGCGTCGCGGCGCATCTCGCGGTGCTTCGCTGCTTCGGCGGACGTCCTCCGGTCGGCGTCACCGTGTTCGTCGAGGGCGAGGAAGAGATCGGCTCAACCACGCTGGGCGCCTTCCTCGAGCGTCACCGCGACAAGGTCGAGGCCGACGTCGTCGTACTCGCCGACTCCATCAATTTCGACACGGGTACGCCGTCGCTCACGACCACGCTGCGCGGCTTCACCGACTGCGTCGTCGAGGTCCAGGCGCTGGAGCACACCGTGCATTCCGGCAATTACGGCGGCGCGGCCCCCGACGCGCTGACGGCGCTATGCCGGCTGCTGGCCACGCTCCACGACGAGAAGGGCGACGTCGCCATCGCCGGCCTGGGCGCCGCCGAGCCGCCGGCGGTCGACTATCCCGAAGAGCGTTTCCGGGCCGAGGCCGGCATGCTGGACGGGGTGCGGCTGATCGGCACCGGCGGCATCGGCGAGCGGATCTGGGCCAAATCGGCCGTGACCGTCGTGGGCATCGACGCGACGCCGGTCGCCGACGCCTCCAACACGCTCGCCGCGACGGCGCGGGCGAAGATCAGCATGCGGTCGGCGCCGAGCGACGACGCGGTCGAGGCTCAGCGCATGCTCATCAGGCATCTGGAACAACACGCGCCGTGGGGCGTCCGGGTGCAGGTCACGCCCGAGGAGGTCGGCCAGCCGTACGCCATCGACCCGCGCGGGGACGCCTTCGACGCCGCCCGCAGCGCCTTTTCCGCCGCTTATGGCACGGATCTGGTCACCACGGGGGTGGGCGGCTCGATTCCGTTCGTCGAGGCCTTCGCCGCCGCCTTCCCCGACGCCGCCATCCTCGTCACCAGCGCGGGCGCCGATCCGGACTGCCGTGCCCACGGCGCCAACGAGAGTCTCCACCTCGGGGACTTCGAGAACGCCTGCGTGGCCGAGGCGCTGTTGTTGAACGAGCTCGCCGCCCGGCACGATTCAGCGCGCCGGGACGGCTAGCTGCCTGACGCCGCGGGCGCCGCCGACGCGGCGGGCGCGGCGCGCACGTGGGCGGCGACCTGCGCGTGGGTGGCGAACCACACGTCCGGGTGCCCGGCGATGTGCGCGAGCAGCTCGGTGAGGATGATCAGCCTGGACCGGTGCCCGATGACGTGCGGATGCATGGTGAGCTGGAACAGACCGCCGTCGGCGTAGGCGAGGTCGAACTCGTCCCGCCAGATCTCCAGGACCTGTCTGGGCGGCGTGTACGGCCGTACCGACGCGTGCCGGTCCATCGTGAAGTATGGGGCGTCGTCTCTGATCCACTCGACCGGGATCTCCACCACGCCGGTCGGCTCGCCGTCGGCCAGCAGCTCGTACGGCTCGTCGTCGGCCATCAGCGAGGAGTCGTAGCGCAGGCCGAGCTCACGGGTGATGGCGAGCGTATGGTCGGAAAAGTCCCACGACGGCGTCCTGATGCCCACGGGGCGGTCGCCGGTCAGCTTCTCCAGCGTGTCGGCGGACCGCAAGGCCAGCTCGCGCTCGGCCGCGGACGACAGCAGCATGCTGCGCTCATGGATCCAGCCGTGCATGCCGACCTCGTGCCCGGCCCCGACGTAGGAGCGCACCTCATTCGGATGCAACAGCGCTGAGACCGCCGGCATGAAGAACGTCGCCGGCACGCCGTAGCGCTCCAACAGGCGCAGTACCCGCGGGGCGCCGACCCGCGCGCCGTACTCGCCCTGGGAGAGCTTGCCGGGCCCGGTCTCGCCCTCGCGCAGCGGGATGGTCTCGTGATCGGAGTCGAACGACAGCGCCACCGCCGCCTGTGCCCCGCCCGGCCAGCTCGCGGGCCGCAGGCTGCGCCCGGCCCGTACCCGCTGGACGTGACCACGCCAGACCGCCTCGTCCCACTGCCAAGGCTCCCGCTCGCTCATCACCCGGAGTCTATTTCCGCCGCCGCCCGCGGACCATCGCGGCGGCACGGCCGGCCGGTGGCATCACCTACGCTGCCGGATTGTGTCCGACCCATCCCAGGACGTCTCGCCGCTGTGGGCGCCCGAACGCGTCGTCACGGCCGGCGATGCGGCCGCACTGGTAGGCGAGCAGTTCTACGCGCTACGCGGCGCGCCGGTCGAGCCACTCGCCACCGGCTGGGACAACACCGTCTATCTGGTGGGCGGCACGTGGGTCTTCAGGTTTCCGCGCCGGGCCATCGCGCTGCCCGGAGTGGAACGTGAGATCGCGGCCCTGCCGGCCCTGGCTCCGCGGCTGCCGCTGCCCATTCCCGTGCCGGAGCTGGTGGGACGCCCGTCGCGGCGCTTCCCTTGGCCGTTTTGGGGTGGCCGGATGCTGCCCGGCGCCGAGCTCGTCGATGCCGGGCTGAGCGATGCCCGTCGGGTCGGCGTCGCGCGCGATGTCGGCGCGTTCTTGGGCGCGCTGCACGACCCCCGGCTGATCGACGAGGTGGGCACGGTGCTGCCGCACGACCCGATGCGGCGCGCTGACCCCGGCGTACGGGCCCCGCGCACTCGCGACGGGCTGGCACAGCTCGCCGAGCAGGGTCTGCGCGCCGCCGACCCCGGCCTCGACCGGTTCCTCGCCGACGCGGCGCGGCTGCCAGCGCCCACCGGCGCCGACGTGGTGAGCCATGGCGATCTGCACGTACGGCATGTGCTCATCACCGACGACGGCGGTGTCGGCGGCGTCATCGACTGGGGAGATCTCTGCCTCGCCGATCCCGCCGTCGACCTGGCGCTGGCCTACGGCGCCTTCGCCGGACCGGCCAGGGCGGCCTTCCTGGCCGCCTACGGTCGCTCCGTCGACGCCGAACGCGAGGTCGCCGCCCGCGTGCTCGCGGTCAACCTGTCCGTCGTGCTCGCCGCGTACGCGGCCGATATGGGCCACGCGCGGTTGCTGGCCGAGTCGCTGGCCGGTATCGACCGCGCCCTGGCCGACTGAGCCGGCTGAACCAAGTCGGCTAACGGGGCGGCGGCATGTCCTGCGGGCCGTCCGGCGGCGACCCGGGCGGCGGTCCCGGTGGTTGCTGGCCCTGCGGGGGCGATCCGCCCGGCGGCGGGGCGGTCTGCCCGGGAGCCGGGCCCGGACCGGTGGGCGGGTATCCGGAGGTCGCGCCGGGCGGCTGGTATTCGTAACCGTACGACGCCTTCCGGAAATGCGGGGCCGACCGGCCGTGCCACAACAGGATGATCGCGACCAGGCCGACCACCCACATCAACACACTGAGGATGGTGCCGAACGTCGTGTTGGACGAGCCGACGGCCATCGTGCTGTCGGAGGTGCTGACGGCGATGTTGCTGAGCACCGACAGCGTCGAGATGCCGAAGAAGATGGTCGCCGTGATCCGGGCCCAGTTCTTGCCGGCCCGGTTGGCGAAGGCCATCCACAGCCATAGGCCGATGCCGATGAGCCCGACCAAGACGATGGCCGCGAGGGAGACGTTCACCACGCTGTCGACGTCGACGGTCGCCGCGTCCGGCTGCTCCCGCAGGCGATCGCGGACCATTTCCCGGATGGTGTCGACCTGCACCAGCGCCGAAATGATGCCGAGCGCCTGCAACCCGGCGCCGGCCAGCATCAAGTAGAAGGCGTTTTGCACCGTGTCGGGGGGCGGTGGCTTGGGCTGCGGAGCGGGCATCCCGCTCCCGCCCGGGTACTGCGGGTACGGGCCCGGCTGCGGTCCGGTCATAGCGCTCATCCTCCATCCGCCGGGTACCGCCATCGGTATCAACGGCTTACCCAGCAGTGCTTAGCGCATTCTTGCCCATCGGCGGCCGGGTTGCGACGTTCGGCCGGCGCCGCGTCGCGGCCGCGAAGGGGCGGTGATGGCGCGAAGTGATTAATCCCGATCACCGGGGACGTTGCGGCACCCCGCCGCAACGACTAGAGAAGGAGCATGGGAGATCACACAGGTCCCGTGTTCCCCGACGCAGCGGCCGAGCTCGTCGGCACGCTCGCCGACGAGGGCGTCGAGCATCTGTTCATCAACCCCGGCACCGACACCGCGCCCGTTCAAGAGGCGATGGCCGCCGCCCGGGCGAACGGAACGCCGCACCCCCGCTCCGTGCTGTGCACCCACGAGTTCGTTGCGCTGTCGGCGGCCATGGGGCACCACTTCGCCGGTGGCGGGCCGCAGGCGGTGATGGTGCATGTGGACGCGGGCACCCTCAACCTGGGCGGCGCGATCCATAACGCGCAGCGTAACCGCGTACCGGTGGTGATCTTCGCCGGGCGCACCCCGTACAGCATCGCGCCCGAGGTGCCCGGCCACCGGGACACCTACATCCACTGGCAGCAGGAACAGGCCGACCAGCAGGCGATCTTGCGCGCCTTCGGGAAGTGGTCGATGGAGGTGCCGCGGGGGCGGGAGCTCGGCGGCATCGTCCGGCGCGCCTATCAGGTGGCGCGGAGCGATCCGCCCGGTCCGGCGTACGTCATGTTGCCGCGGGAGTCGTTGATGGAGCCGGGCGGCGCCGCGCTCAGCCGGCGGCTGCGCCGGCCCCGGCCGGCCGCGCCCGACCCCGGCGGGCTCGCCGAGGCGGCCCGCGCCCTCGCCGACGCCCGGCGCCCTGTCATCGTCACCGGCCGTACCGGCGCCCGTCCCGGCGCCGTCGCGGCCCTCGTCGAACTGGCCGAGCTGATCGGGTCGCCGGTCATCGATCACCAGGACCGGCTCAACTTCCCGCCGCGGCATCCGCTGTTCGCCGGCGGCGAGGTCGACGGCGCCGACGAGTTGCGGGCCGCCGACGTGGTGCTGGTGCTCGACGCCGAGGTGCCGTGGATCCCCGTTCAGGCGGCGCCGCCGCCCGACGCGGTCGTCTTGCAGATCGACATCGACTGCGTCAAACACACGATGCCCACCTGGACCTATCCCGTCGAGCTCGCGCTGACCGCCAGTACCGCGATCGCGCTGCCGCTGCTCACGGCCGAGTTGCGCGGTCTCGCGACGCCTGATCGCACCGCGCGCTGGCGCGAGCGGCGCGCGGCGGCCGGGGAACGGCTGGACAAAAAGCGCACCGAGTGGGCCGGGCTGGCGGTCGCCGAGCCGCCCGACGCGATGCTGCAGGCGCTCGACCGGGCGCTGCCGCCGGAGGCCATCGTTCTGGAGGAGGCGGTGACGAACCGCCCGGCCATCATCCGGCAGGTCGCCCGCGAACCGGGGCACCGCTTCGGGACCGGCTCCCCCGCCCTCGGCTGGGGCGTGGCCGGTGCGCTCGGCGTCAAGCTGGCCCGCCCCGATGCGCCGGTGGTCTCGATCGTCGGCGACGGCGCGTTCAACTTCGGCGTGCCCACCGCCGCCATCTGGTCCGCCCAGAAGGCGGGCGCGCCGTTCATCGCGGTGATCTTGAACAATCAGGCGTACCGGGCGTCGAAGCTCCCCGTGCAGCGGCTCTACCCGAAGGGCAGCGCGGACACCGGGAGCGACTTTCCTGAGACCGACCTCACCCCCGCCGCCGACTACGTTCAGCTTGCCCGCGCCTACGGCGGCGACGGCCGGGTCGTCGAACGTCCGGAAGACCTCCCTGCGGCGCTCGAGCACTGCCTCGAGACCCAGGCAGCGGGCCGCTGCGCCATCCTCGACGTCCGCCTGCCGGTCGCCTGACCTCCCGCCGATCGCCTGACCTCCCGCCTGCTCCGGGCCCTCTTGCCGGTTGGATCGTCGCGGGGTGGCCGGGCCGGTCAGACGGCGGGGGTGAGGTGGCGGAGCCGGGCGTCGACGGGGCCCGACCAGGGACGGGTGGCGAGGAAGGACTTCAGCAGCGGGTCGGCGTCGGACCGCCAGACGGCCGCCAGCCGGAAGCGCGGCGTGGGATCGCGCAGCGGGCGGTAGGTGACGCCGACGCGGGACATGACGCGGGTGGAGGACGGCACGAACGCGACCCCGACACCGCTCGCGACCAGGCCGACGCCGACGAGGGTGGCGCTGACCTCGTGCACGATTTGGGGGCTGAAGCCGGCCTCTTGGCACAGCGCGATGTAATAGTCGTGCAGCTGCGGCTCCTGGTTGCGCGGGATCATCACGAACGCCTCATCGCACAAGGCGGCCAGCGGCACGGCCTCGAGCGCGGCCAGTGGATGGTCGCTGGGCAGCGCGACGACGACGGGCTCCTCATACACCGGCTCGCAACACAGGCCGTGGTCGTCGAACGGGACCCGCACGAAGGAGATGTGGATCCGGTCCGACAGCACCCCGTCGAGCGCCGCGCGGTTCGATAGCTCGCGCAGCACCAGCCGTACGTCCGGATGCTCGACCCGATAGCGGTTGAGCGCGAGCGGCAGCACGCTGTTGAGCGCGGGCGGGATGAAGCCCACCACCAGCACCCCGCGCTCGCCGCGACCCGCCGATCTCGCCCGGTCGGCGGCCAGGTCGGCCTGGGCGAGCACGTTGCGCGCGTCGTCGAGGAACGCCCTGCCCGCCTCGGTCAGCTCGACCCGGCGCTTGGTCCGTTCGAGCAGCCGGACGCCCAGCTCTTTCTCCAAGGCCGCGATCTGCTTGCTGAGCGCGGGCTGCACGATGTGAAGGTGCTCGGCGGCGCGGCCGAAGTGAAGTTCTTCGGCGACCGCTAGGAAATACCGCAGGTGGCGCAACTCCACGGTTGGTCTCCTTTGCCGGGCCGGCAACTCGGATCCCCCGCCTCACTCTAGATCCGAGACCAGCCCACTTCCACAGTGCGTAACGAACTGCCAAGGAAATTCCGCCATGGCGAACAATCGGGATATCGATGGCGCGATCACCGACGGTCATAAGTGCCGAACCACTGTGTATTGGCCGCCTCGAACGGCTCCTGGTTACGGTCGGCACCGTGAGGACCGAGCGGGCCCGGCGAACGAGCGACCCCCAAACGAGCGACCCCCAAACGAGCGACCCCCAAACGAGCGACGCGGTGGCGAGCGACCGAGGAGCGAGCGCCCATTGAGCACGGCGACGGCCGCACAAGGGGCCGACCACGAGGAACGCGACATCACGGTGCGCGGCACCCGCATCAGGATGCTGACCGCCGGCTCCCCCTCCGGAGCGCCGCTGCTTTATCTGCATGGATCCGGCGACCTCGGGACGTGGCAGCCGGCCCTGGCCGAACTGGCGCAAACGCACCGCGTCTACCGGCCCGACCATCCCGGCTTCGGCGCCAGCGACGACAAAGACGGCATCGACAGCGTCCACGACCTGGCCTTCTTCTACCTCGATCTGCTGGACGAGATCGAGGCGCCCGAGGCCGTCGTGGTCGGATCATCGCTGGGCGGCTGGATCGCCGCCGATCTCGCGACCATCGAGCCGCGGCGGGTGAGCCGGCTGGCGCTTGTCGACGCCTGCGGCGTCCGCGCCGACGACGTCGCGACGCCGGACATGTTCGTGCACAGCCCCGTCGAGCTGGCCGCGCTGATCTATAACGACCGCGACCTCAAGGCCGCCGCCGTGCGACGGGCCCGCGCCATGGAACACGACCCCGGGCTGTTCGAGCGCTATCTGCGCAACCAGATCGCCACCGCGCACCTCGGCTGGAACCCCTACCTGCACGATCCGAAGCTGCCGACCCGGCTGCACCGGATCATCGCGCCGACCCTGATCATGTGGGGCGCGGAAGACCATCTGCTGCCCGTCGGTTACGCGCGCCGCTGGGCCGAACTGCTGCCCAAGGCCGAGACGGCGATCATCGACGACGCCGGCCATCTCCCGCTCGTCGAACGGCCCGCCGCCGCGCTCGACATCCTGCGGACCTTCCTGGGGACGGGAGCGAGGCCGTGAGGTTCTTCGGCTTCCACCTGATGCCGTATCCGTACCTGCCGGAATCGCACTTGTCGAGCCGCGAGTCCAGCTGGGTCACGCTGAGCAACGCCAACTTCGACCCCAAGCTCGGCCACGAGCTGTACCAGCGTTATCTCCGCGAGCTCGTCTACTACGACCAGATGGGCTTCGACGGCATCTGCGTCAACGAGCACCATCAGACCGCGTACGGCCTGATGCCGTCGCCGAACGTGACCGCCGCGCTGCTCGTTCCCCAGACCACAGGCAAGATCGCCGTGCTGGGCAACGCGATCCCGCTGCGCGACCACCCGATGCGGGTCGCCGAGGAGATCGCCATGCTCGACGTCATCTCCGGCGGCCGTATCATCTCCGGCTTCGTCCGGGGCATCGGCGCCGAGTACCACACGTTCTCGATGGACCCGACCAGCTCACGGGAGCGCTTCTACGAGGCGCACGATCTCATCATCAGGTCGTGGACCGAGCCGGGCCCGTTCGAGTGGTACGGCAAGCACTACAAGCTCCGCAACGTCAACCCGTGGCCGCGCCCGTTGCAACAGCCTCATCCGCCGATCTGGAGCCCGTCGCAGGGCAGCGTCGAGACCGTGGACTGGGCGGCGGCGCGGCGCTACACCTACGTGCAGACCTACAGTGACATCGACACGGTCAAGCGGGCGTTCGACGGCTACCGGGAGGCGGCGCGGCGCCACGGCTACACCGCGCCGCCGGACCAGCTCGGCTGGTCGATCCCCGTGTACGTGGCCGAGACCGACGAACAGGCCAGGCGCGAGGCGGCGGTCCACCTCGGCTTTTTGTTCAACGCGCTGATGCGGATGCCGAAGGACGTGTTCTTCCCGGCCGGCTATCTGACGCTCACGTCGGCCACGCGGGTGCTGGCGGCCAAGCGCGGCCTGGGCACGAGCTCGATGGACCCCGAGCAGCTCATGGACCGCGGGTACGCCCTGGCCGGTTCGCCGGAGACCGTACGGCAGCGGCTGACCGAGTTCCAGCGGGAGCTGGGGTTCGGCACGTTCAGCGGCATCTTCCAGTTCGGCAGCCTCGGTCATGCGGAATTCCTGCGCAGCGTGACTCTGTTCGCCGAGCAGGTGATGCCGGCCCTGCGCCCCCTGGCCGCGGCCGGCGACGCCGGCGACGCCGCTCCCTCCGTGCCGGGCTGAACCTCGCCGCGAAACGAGCGGCCGGTTCGAGCAGCCGCCGTTTCAGGCGAGCTCGAACCACGTGAGAAGGCCGACACCGGGCTCGCGGACGATGCCCCATCTGCTGGCCATGGCTTCGATCAACTGCAGGCCACGGCCGTTTTCGCTCTCGTCGTCGAGGTCGTCGAGGTCGTCGCGGCCGCAGGACCGCCCATGGGGGTGCGGGAAACCGGTCAGGTGCTGGTCGTAGACGGCCACGCGCAGACGGTCTTCGGCGGTGCGGGCGACGATGACGCCGACGAGGCGCGAGCCGCTGTGCTTGATGGCGTTGGCCGCAAGCTCGTTGGCGAACAGCACGATGAGGTCGCGTTCGTAGTGCCCGCCGGCGGCCGCCCGCACAATCTTGCGGATGCGGGCGAGTTGGTCCTCGCGGGCCGGGAAGACCGCCTCCTCGACGATCCGGCCGCCGATCGCGCGGGCCATGGTCGACAGCGGCGAACGCCATGATCCCGAAAAGCTCGCCGCCTCCGGCCGGCCGGTGGTCGCGGCCTGCTCAAGTTCTGTCACGGCCATTGCGTGGCTTCCTTCCACGTCGAGCGGTCAGCACTCTTCCTTCGTCCAAGCGGAACGCCGGGCCGGGTGCGATGCCGGCGCGGGCGCCCGGCGGAGGTTCCAGGAAGGCGTTACGCCGCTCGGCGGCTTGTGGTGACGGTCGCGGCGGTCAGTTCGGTCTGCGGTCGACGGGCCGCGGGGGTGCGACCGTCGGGAAGCAGTTCGCCGCTGTCGTCGAAGACGATCACTTGGTTACAGAGCAGGCCCCATCCCTGCTCGGGGTGGTAGGCGACCAGGCGGGCCGCGTTATGGTCGATGGCGTCCGCCTTCGGGCAAGGCGGCTGGTGCTGGCACATTCCGGTCTCACTCCCCTCCACTGTTCGTGGCGGGATGTGCTTTCGCTCACCAGCATGGGCGTGGTCGGAAAAATCCGAATCCGCACTACTACTTACGCAGGTACTCATCTGTGCGGGCCGGGGTCCGGGTGGGGTACGTACATTCCCCTCCCGGGACGGGACGTCCGAGGTCAGCCGCGCCCCTGGGGCTGATGTTCCGCGATCCAGGTCGCGATCTGCGTGCGACGGGTGAAGTCGAGCTTGACCAAGATGTGCTCGACGTGGTTCTCCGCCGTGCGCTGGGAGATCACGAGGCTCGTCGCGATCTCCTTGTTCGACCGGCCGTCGGCCACGAGCGCGGCCACCTCGCGTTCCCGGCGGGTGAGGCGCGGTCCCGCGGAATCGGCGGCCGGCTCCGCCGCGGCGGGGGCGTCGGCGGCATCGCCGAGCGCGTACGCCACGGCGGCGTCAAAGGCGAGCCGTTTGCCCCGCTCGTAGGCGGCTTCGAACGTCCGGTCCGTGAGAGCCAGGCGGGCATGATGTCGGCAATGGTCGCTCCAGCCGCGCAAAGTTCCCCAGCCGAACAGCGGCGCGCTGATCGGCTCCCACATCTTGTCGCTCACCCCGAACAGGGTGGCGGCCCGTTCGGCGTCGGAGCCAGCCAGGGCGATCCAGGCCAGGAACTCCACACAGAACGGGATTCCGAGCTGGTCTCGGATGGCGCGCTTGAGCCGGAGGGAGCGTTTGGCATGCTCGCTGGCCCGCTCGGTCTCCCCCAGACTCCAGCGGGTGACGGCGTGGTTCCACTGCGCCCACGAGTGGGTCCAAGATTCGCCGTTGGCGTCGCAGATGCTGACGCACTCCTCGCAGAGCGCGGTACCACGCGGTACGTCACCGAGCAGGGCCACGACCATGCCGAGCTGGCAGGACACGATGGCCGTCACGGAGTTGAGCTCGCCGGCGGCCTGGTGCCGGCGCAGTGCCCTCTCCAGGTACGGCACGGCCTCCGGCAGCTGGTTCTGCATCCACGTGGCCGTCCCGATCCACTGCGTCGCGTAGGCCTCGGCGCCGTCGTCGCCGAGCGAGCGCGCCAGCTTGACACACTCCCTGAGCATCTCCGTCGAATTGGAGGCATCGCCTTGGCCGGTGGCGACCCACCCGTCGACCCACAACGCCTTGGCGCGTTCGCGGCTCGGCTCGGTATCGGCGGCGAGCTCGCATCGCCCGAGCCACCCAAGCGCGGCGGCCCCGCCTTTACCACATCAGCATCGAGAAACGATGACTTCCCTCTCAGAAGTACATCTCCCTCAGGTTGTCAAGTGTGAGTAACGGCCCCGAGTAAAGTCCGGAACGCTCCCGGCGGCCTGAGGCCCGGACTGAAGCCCGGGCGGCGTGGGGCGGCGATTTGATAGAGAGGGCCGGTGGCGCGAATGCGAGCTCGGGCGACCCTCGCGGCGGTCCTGGCGGTGGTTGTACCGCTCACCGCCGCTGCGGCCTGCCAGGGGGCCGCCCGGAGCACCCGCCCCACCCCTTCGCGGGCGACCGCCGGGGCACCGACCGCGACGCCGGGCACCGCGCGCCCGTCCTCCCGGCCGGTCCGCCGGCCCAAGGCGCCGGCCGGCATGACGGCCGGGTACGTGGTCTTCGACCGCGCCGCCGGGCGGGTGACCGTCCAGCACAACGCGCACCACCGGTTCAGATCCGCGTCGGTGGTCAAGATCTTGATCGCGCTCGACTACTTGGCCGCGCGCCGCGCCGGCACCGAGATCCCGGCGAACGATCTGGCGCTGCTGCGGTCGATGCTGCGCGCGAGCGACGACGACGCGGCCACCACACTGTGGACGCGCGGCGGCCGGGCCCGCGTCATCGAGCGGATGACCGCCGCGCTGCGGCTGACCGACACCGCTCCGCCGCCTGTCGGCAAGCCGGGCTTTTGGGGCTATACCGCGATCAGCGCAGCGGACGTGGTGCGGATGTATCGCTATCTGCTCGACCCGGCGCACCGGCGGTTCGGCGATTTCATCATGGGCCACCTGCGCCGGGCCACTCAGTGCGCCGCCGACGGCTTCGACCAATACTTCGGCATCCCCGCCGCGCTGCCTCGGCCGTGGGCGATCAAGCAGGGTTGGTCCGGCTATGGATCGGTACCGCCAGAGCGGTGCGTCCGGATTGGCACCAGCGGCTACCGGCTCCCCGCATCCGGGCGGCGCACCGGGCCCGGCGTCGACCTCGTACGTCCGGTGCTGCACACGACGGGCACCGCCGGGCCGGGCGACCGGATGATCGTGGCGGTGCTCAGTGTGCAGCCGGCGAGCAGTACGTGGCGATCCTCCGTGGCTCGGCTGACCGGGTTCACCAAGGCCGTCTACCGCGCCGCCGGCGGCCAGACACGGTAGCCGGCGCCGAACCTCCACCCTCACATGCGAAGACCGTTAGCCGCAGGGCCGCGGAGCGGGCGTAGGTGGTTGTCGATGGGCCGCCTGGGCAACTCACACGACTTCGTCCTTCACCAACGTCCCAGCGGAACCGTCAGAGCATTGGTATATCTGGGCGATTCTCAGTCGAGCTGCCGCGGAGGATCGATCCGCCTTTTGTTGTGCGCGATAGATTGTTGAAATCGACTTATCATATGACCAATGTAGATAAGTGCTGCCATATTGACGCCGAGGTCGTCGAGATATACAGGATCTGGCACGAGATCAATGGGGGAGATGGTGTAGAGGATCGATCCCCAGAACACCACCTTGGGCGACCTGGGCATGCCGGGCTGGTTGATCTGCCGGTACCTGCGAACCAACTTTATGACGACGAAAAGAACTATGCCGAGAGTTACGATGAGGAATAGCAGGGCAAAAACCCCTAGGGACCCTATAAAGTCCCAACCGATGTCTGACATCAGATCCATTTCATCTAGTCGTTGATTGCACTCTATGTCTATTTGAATGATCATGTCCTGCCGTCTGCTTCGCCGGGGCGAAGGCGCGGGCGGGATCGGCACGGCTGTTGAGTGATGCCGAGTTGGTCAGCGTGGCGCCAGCGCAGGTGTTGTCGCGTCGTGATGATGAACGCCGCCGACTGCGGTTGGCGCCTGTCGCGGATCGGTCATCTGTTCCCGGGCTCGCGGTGGCGCACGAGGTCGAGCAGCTCCGGGCTTGCCGGTCAGTGGAGATGTCCATGGCGTCGTTGTACAGCCTGACGCGCACGCGATGCTCTCGGGGTGGTGCTCTTGCGCGTGCATGGTGAGCGGGCAAGGATTCCGACGCGACTACAGTATGGATTTATGTCATTACAATGTGTCATCATCGGGGTGATGCGGGTCGCCGCCTGCACTTCGTACGGAGGCGGACTTTGAGCCCCCGGCAGGCAGCTGTCTCGACTCGAACCGAGCACCAGGAGACAGGATCGCCGATGAACCATTCCGCGGAAACCTCCCCTGCCACCCCCGTCGTCAAGCCCGGCGACGGCCGCTATCCCGCCCTCAGCCGGGGATTCAACCAGCGCTGGATCGCCCACCCCGAGTACGTGCGGATGGTCACCAGTCCACAACAAGTAGTCACGGCGCTGAACGAGGCGATCAACCAGAAGTCCGCCGACCCACACCGGACCCGTATCACCGTCCGGTCTGGCGGCCACTGCTACGAGGACTTCGTGTGCGGCGATGACGTACGGGTCATCCTGGACGTCAGCCCAATGTGCGGTATGTACTACGACTCGACCATGCAGGCATGGTGTGTGGAGTCCGGCGCCACCAACTGGCACGTCTACAGCCACTTGTTTCCGCTGTCCGGCCGCACCCTGCCGGCCGGGTCGTGCTACTCGGTTGGGCTGGGCGGGCAAATCACCGGCGGTGGCTACGGGCTGCTGTCGCGGCAGGCCGGGCTGACGGTGGACTACCTGTACGCCGTCGAGGTCGCCGTTGTCACCGCGAAGCGCACTGTGGAACTGGTGACCGCGACCCGCGACGACTCCGACCCGGACCGCAAGGACCTGTGGTGGGCGCACACCGGTGGAGGCGGCGGCAACTTCGGCGTGGTGACCCGCTTTTGGTTCAAGGACCTGCCCACCCCGCCCAGCCGCGTGCTCATCACCGCCCGCGCTTGGGACTGGGCGGGTTTCTCCCAGGAGCATTTCACCCACTTGGTCAGCTCCTACGGTGAGTACTTCGCCACCCACCAAAACCCCACCACCGAGGCCGGGCGGCTGTTCACCCTGCTGACCCTCACCTACAACAACGGCACGAATCAAATCGGCCTGGTCGCCCAGGTGGACGCCGCGAACGAGGACCCCGACAAAGACGCGGGCGCCGCCGCCATGCGCGACTTCCTCACCAAGGTCGACAGCGACGCCATCCCCACCTCCAGCCAGATGCTGCACTCGGTGGCCGAGCACGCACCCATCCCCAACGCCTGGACACCACGGCTGATGCCCTGGCTGACCGCCACCCAGGCGCTCAACAGCTCCGGCGAGAACCGCTGCGGCAAATACAAGTCAGCCTACCTACGCAAGCCCTTCACGCCCGCGCAAATAACGGCGATGTGGGACCACCTGGGAAACACCCCCCACACCGACTTCACCAACTCCCAGGCCGTCATCCAGATCGACTCCTACGGCTCGGCGATCAACCAGCCGATCCACGAGACCGCGTGCCGGCAACGCAACTCCATCCTGAAAATGCAGTACCAGGTGTACTGGAACCGCCGCAACGACACCGACCCCGGCGACCAGGCCAAGAACCTGAAATGGATCCGGGACACCTACTGGGCTACCTTCGCCGACACCGGCGGCGTCCCCATCATCGGCGACCGCACCGACGGTTGCTACATCAACTACCCTGACATCGACCTAGATCGGAAGAGCACACGTCTGAACTCCAGTCACGTGAAACGATCTCG